>NZ_DASURI010000154.1:0-6305 GCF_036280135.1 Longimicrobium sp. | reverse complement strand
ACCTGGCGCACGCACGCGGGCCCGGTGGGCTGCACGGCCACGGCGTCGGTGCGGTACGGGCCCGCGAGCTCCGTCTGCGCGGCGGCGGGCGCGGCTTCGGTCACGAGCGCCGGCGCGGACTCGGCGATGGGGGTCAGCACCGCGGACGGCGCGGGCTCGGCGACAGGCGCCGCGACGATCGTGGGCTCGGCCGCCGGCGCGGGGATCGGCTCCGGGGCGGGCGTGGACGTCACGGCCTGGGCGTGCCCGGTCTGGACGCCCGCAAGGACGAGGGCGGACACGAGCGCGGGGGTGATGATCTTCTTCATGCGAGGGGTCGGGAAGTGCGGTTTGTACAAACGGGCGGTCTGATCGCTCTGGCTGGGAGCGAGTATCGGCACGTGTCGCGATTTCTACAGGAGGGATGCATCAATCTCGCATGAAGACAACGGGTTGCGGAAGTGTCTCCCGCCACACGTCCATCACCAGGTCAGCTTTCGACCGAGCCATCAACCTCCCCCAGGGGTTTTGGGGGGAGGTGCGAGCCTAAGCGAGCGGAGGGGGCGCCCGCGCGATCTCCGCCGCCTGTGCAGATCCTCCTCCGCACTCTCGCACTCCCGCACTTTCACACTCCCCGCCCTTGCCACCGCCGCCGCGTGCAGCAACCTTCCAGGGCAAGCGTTTACGCACATCCCGGAGTGGTCCCGCATGTCCAGCACGCCGTCCAAGCCGCCCGTCCACGACCCGGCCGCCAAGCCCGCCGGGGGCATGGGCGCCATCCTGAGCACCGCCCGCCAGCTGGCGCGCGAAAAGGCCGTCGTGCCCGGCACCAATGCCCTGCGCGTGCTCAACCAGGACGGCGGCGTGGACTGCCCCGGCTGCGCCTGGCCCGAGCCGGCCGCCGGCGAGCGCTCGCACTTCGAGTTCTGCGAGAACGGCGCAAAGGCCGTCGCGGCCGAGGCCACGCGCAAGCGCGTCACCCCCGAGTTCTTCGCCCGCTACAGCATCGACGAGCTGCAGGCGCAGAGCGACTATTGGCTGGAGCAGCAGGGCCGCGTGGCGCAGCCCGTCATCCTGCGCGAAGGCAAGCGCCACTTCGAGCCCATCGGCTGGGACGAGGCGTTCGCGAAGGCCGGCGCCTTTCTGCGCGACCTGCCGGAGCCGAACCAGGCGGCGTTCTACACGTCGGGGCGCACGTCGAACGAAGCGGCGTTCCTGTACCAGCTCTTCGGGCGGATGTACGGGACCAACAACTTCCCGGACTGTTCCAACCTGTGCCACGAGTCCAGCGGCGTGGGGCTCAAGCAGACGATGGGCATCGGCAAGGGCGCGGTGCAGCTGGACGACTTTGAAAAGGCCGACGCCATCTTCATCATCGGCCAGAACCCGGGGACCAACCATCCCCGGATGCTCACCGTGCTGCAGGCGGCGCGGCGGCGCGGGGCGCAGATCGTGGCCATCAACCCCCTCCGCGAGCGCGGGCTGATGAAGTTCGCCCATCCGCAGGAGGTGGGACCGACCCTGTTGGGACAGGGGACGGAGATCGCCACGGTCTACCTGCAGCCCAAGCCGGGCAGCGACGTGGCGGTGCTCAAGGGGATGATGAAGCAGCTGCTCGAGGCGGAGCGGCGCGACCGCGGGCGGGTGATCGACCACGGGTTCATCCGCGCGCACTGCACGGGCTTCGAGGAGCTGGTGGCGGACCTGGATGCGACCCCGTGGACGCAGATCACGGAGCAGAGCGGGCTCACGCAGGCCGAGATCCGCCAGGCGTCGGAGGTCTACATCAAGTCCCGCGCGACCATCATCTGCTGGGCCATGGGGCTCACGCAGCACGAGAACGCCGTCGACAACATCATCTCCATCAGTAACCTGCTGCTGCTGCGCGGCAACGTGGGCCGCCCCGGCGCGGGCCCCTGCCCCGTGCGCGGCCACAGCAACGTGCAGGGTGACCGCACCGTCGGCATCGATCACAATGCGCCAGGGTGGATCGATCGGCTGGAGGCGGAGTTCGGCTTCAGCGCGCCGCGCGCGGGCGGATACGACGTGGTGCACGCCATCGAGGCCATGCAGGAACGGCGCATCCGCTTCTTCATGGCCATCGGCGGCAACTTCCTGGGCGCGTCGCCGGACACGGGCCTCGTGGCGGAGGGATTGAAGGGGATCGACCTGGCCGTGCACGTGACCACCAAGCTCAACCGCACGCACGTGACGGCGGGGCGCGAGGTGATGATCTGGCCGTGCCTGGGCCGCACGGAGACGGACCGGCAGGCCGGCGGCGAGCAGTTCGTGACGGTGGAGGATTCGATGTCCGTCGTCCACGTCAGCCGCGGCGTGAACAAGCCGGCGTCGCCCCACCTGAAGAGCGAGATCGCCATCGTCTGCGGCTTGGCGAAGGCGGCGCTGCCGGAGGGGGGTGGCGTGGACTGGGACGCGCTGGCGGCGGACTACGACCGCATCCGCGACCACGTCCAGCGCGTGGTGCCGGGGTTCGACGACTACAACCGTCGCGTGCGCGAGCCGGGCGGGTTCGTGCTGCGCAACGCGGCCGCGCACCGCGAGTGGAACACGCAGACGGGACGCGCCAACTTCGTCGTGGTGCCCACGCCGGACATCCGGCTGCCGGAGGGCCAGCTGCGGCTGTTCACCATCCGCTCGCACGACCAGTACAACACCACCATCTACGGCCTGGACGACCGCTACCGCGGCATCAAGCAGGCGCGGCGGGTCATCCTCATGCACCCGGACGACATCGCGGAGCGCGGCCTCGCGCCCGGCGACTGGGTGGACATCCGCTCCCACGCGGCGGACGGGCGCGCGCGCATCGCGCCGAAGTTCCGCGCCGTCGCCTACGACGTGCCGCGCGGGTGCGCCGCGGCGTACTTTCCCGAGGCCAACGTGCTCGTCCCCGTCGGCTCGCGGGCGAAGGGGAGCGGCACGCCGTCGTCCAAGATGGTGCCCGTGACGGTGGAGCGCGCCACGAGCGAGGTGGACGTGGTGGGCGTGGACGAGCGCCTGGTGCCGCGGGCGCGCGCGCAGGCGGAGCATCTGACGGGCGCCGCCGTCTGAGCGGGCCCATGCGCCCCGGGAGCACGGCGCGGCGCCGCATCGAGCGCATCCGCGTGGACGGGGCGGGCGTCGATCGCCGCACGCGCGACGACCTGCTGGCCGTGGAGGAGCCGCTGGAGATCCGCCTCGTCCGCGCGGAGGACACGGGGCGGGCGGAGGAGGCAGCCACGCGCGTGGCGGTGACCATGCGCACGCCCGGCGCGGACTTCGAGCTGGCGGCGGGATTCCTCTACTCCGAGGGATTGATCGACGGGCCGGATTCCATCGGCCGCATCCGCTACTGCACGGACGCGCCGCAGCAGTACAACACCGTCAGCGTCCATTTGGCGCCGGGGGCGGACTTTGATCCGTCGCTGCTGTCGCGCAACTTCTACGCGACCAGCAGCTGCGGCGTGTGCGGCAAGGCCAGCATCGACGCCGTGATGGGCCCCGCCTGCACCGTCCTCGCCGACGGGTTCACGGTGGATGCCGGCCTGCTCGTGGCCCTGCCGGACCGGCTGCGCGAGGCCCAGCGCGTGTTCGAGCGGACGGGCGGGCTGCACGGCGCCGCGCAGTTCACGCCGGACGGCACGCTGGTGCGCGCGCGCGAGGACGTGGGCCGGCACAACGCGCTGGACAAGCTCGTGGGCGCCGCGCTGCTGGAGCACCAGCTGCCCCTGGCGGAATCGATCGTGCTGGTGAGCGGGCGGCTGAGCTTTGAGCTCGTGCAGAAGGCCGCGCGGGCCGGGGTGCCGGTGTTGGCCGGCGTGTCGGCGCCCAGCAGCCTGGCCGTGCGGCTGGCGGACGAGGCGGGAATGACGCTCGCGGGCTTTGTCCGCGACGGGGGATTCAACGTTTACGCGGGGGGCGGGCGCATCGTCCACCGCACGCGACAGGGGGTGGGTGGATGACGATCCGGCGGATCCTGGGGGGGATGATGGTGGCCGTCGCGCTGGCGGCCTGCGGCGACCAGGGCGGCGAGCTGGCGGAGGACACCGCGCGCCGCCGCGCGTCCGAGACGGGCGCGGACTCCGCGGGCGGCGACTCGTCGACGGCGCCCGCGCCGGACGAGCCGGGGCGAATGCCCGCCTTTGTGCTCAGCGACTCGTCGCCCGTGACGCTGCCCGCCACGCCCGCCGCCGCGGACAGCGCCGCCGCGCCTGCCGCGATGCCCGGGCAGACGCCCGCCGCGCCGCAGGAGGCGTGGACGGCGGGCGTTACGGACCGCGTGCGCACCATGTCGCGCCCCGTGACGCTGCGCGACGTGCGGGTGGGCGTGAACCAGGGCTTCGACCGGCTGGTGCTGGAGTTCGCGGGCAGCGACGTGCCCGGCTATCGCGTGGAGTACGTGGACCGCCCCGCGCGCCACTGCGCCAGCGGCGACCCGGTGAGCATCGCGGGCGACGGGCTGCTGGCCGTGACCCTGCGCGGCACGGAGGCCCACGACGCGCGCGGCCAGGTGACCGTCTCGCCCCGCGAGCGCCGCCTGCAGATGCCGCTCGTGAAGGAGTACGAGTTCACGTGCGACTTTGAGGGCGAGGTGCAGGTGGTGCTGGGCGTCGCGTCGCCCAACCGCTACCGCGTGACCGAGCTCCAGAACCCCACGCGCCTCATCGTCGACGTGCAGCAGTAACCCGCGGTCGATGCCACGCGTGAGGGGCTGGCTTCCGCTCTGGAGCCGGCCCTGCTCGTTTTGTCATGATCTCGCCCGCATATGCGTGTCCGTCCGGCCTGATGAGGGTATTGGATCACGCGGATGGGCCAGAAGCGTCATCCTGAGGAGCCGCCGCGTAAACCCTCGTTCGTGCATGATCCGTGGCGGCGACGAAGGATCTTGTCCGCGAAGCTCGGGGGCGATCCTCGTGCACGGACGCCGCCTCCGAGTCTCGCACACAAGATCCTTCGGTCGCGCCAAAGTTCTGCGCGCGTTCATGGTATGCGCGGCGCTCCCTCAGGATGACGCATCGCGGACGCGGGTTTCCAGACCGCCTCCGAGGAGCACCCGCGCGGACTGATGCGGCGCAGGACTCCGGACGGGTGAGACTGCGCGCGGCGGCTCCTCGGGATGACGCATCTCGCCGTTTGCGAAGAACGGTAGGAACAATCGGCTCAACAGATTAGCTTGTTGCGGCACCGTGCGTCCGTCGAGCGGAAGTGAAACCCGGGACGGGAGATGCGCGTACGGCGTGTCTGTTCGAGGCGCAGGAGAACCCGAGGAGGAACCCATGGAGCACCGGTTTCAGGAAGGCACCCCGCGGGGCGTGCTGGTTCGCGACTTCCTGATCTTTCAGTTCAAGACCGCGCTGGACGGGCTCAAGGATGCCGTCGTGCTTCCGCTGGCCACGTTCGTCGTCGTCGTCGACCTGATCTTTGGCCGGGAGGACTCCCGCGGAAAGACCTTCTACTCGCTCCTGTCCGCGTGCGAGTCGTTCGACCGCTGGCTCAACCTGTACGGGCCCGCGCAGCAGGCGTCGGGCAGCCGTGACGGCCTGTTCACGGGCAGCCAGCCGGGCGACGGCAGCATGGTGGGCGACATCGAGGAGATGATGCGTCCGCAGGAGCCGCCCGTGCGGCCCGCGGGGCACCTGCACGGGTGACGATGAGGGAATAGGGAACAGCGAGCCACGGCGGGGGCGCCGGTTCGCTCCCGAATAGACGGAGGCGGCATCCGGACCCACCGGACGGCCGCCTTCGTGCTCAGGTGCCCCGGATGCGCGGTTCCGGGCTCATTCCCGGCCTGCGGCCGCCGCCCCGAACGCCCGCGCGTGCCACGACGCGCGCATGGGCAGCTCCCAGCGGCCGCCCCGCACGTCGCCCACGGTGCCGACGGTGTTGTCGAACACGGTTGTATCCGCGTCCACCTCGCCGGCGGAGACGCGCTGACGGAACGAGGCGCGCGGCTCGGCTTGGATCTGCCCGTCCGCGCCGCGCCAGAAGACGAGCGACGAATCGCGCAGGGGCACGCCCGTCTGCGCCTCCAGCTCGCCCAGGGAGCGGAACAGCGTGTCGATGGAGCAGCCGCTCACGCCCGTGGCGCGTTCGTCCGCGCCCACGAGGAGAAAGCGGCCGTGGCGCAGCTCGCGCCCGCCCACCACGGGCGAGCCGTGCGCCGCCCAGCGGGCGATGAAATCGTCCACGTGCGCCAGCAGGTCGGCCTGCTGGGTATCGTCCAGGGGACGCGCGGCGGCGAACACCCACAGGCGCGCGTCGTCGGGAAGCTGATCGAAGGAGACCGCGGGCATATGCAACTGCCAGGGAATAGGGAACAGGGAATAGGG
>NZ_DASURI010000153.1:0-3482 GCF_036280135.1 Longimicrobium sp. | reverse complement strand
ATGGCGATGAGGACGGGGATGAGGGCCAGCACCAGCATCCACAGCGCGCGCCGGCTCCCCAGGAACTGGCGGACGGCCAGCCGCGCCAGCGTCAGTTCTACCGAGTGTCTCATCGCTTCACCAGGTAGGAGAACACGCTTTCCAGCGACTCGTCCGTGGGGCGCACCTCGTACAGCGTCACGCCCGCGTCGCGGGCGGCGCGCGGCAGGTGCAGCGCGAACCCGCCCCGCTCGCCCGCGCGCACGGTGATCCCCGTCGCGGCCAGCTCCACGCCCTGCACCGACGGGTCCGCCATGAGCGCCGCGGCCAGGCGGCGGTCGTCGCTGGAGCGCAGGGTGAACGTGTGGGGCCGGTCCGTCATCAGCCGGCGGATCTCGCGAAAGTGCCCCGACGCGGCCAGCCGCCCCGCCACCACCACCAGGACGTTGTTGGCCAGGTGGTGCAGCTCCTCCAGGATGTGCGACGAGATGAGGATGGTGCGCCCCTGGTCCGCCAGGCCCCGCAGCAGCTCCATCATGTGCATGCGCTGGCCGGGGTCCATGCCGTTGAACGGCTCGTCCAGCAGCAGGATGCGCGGCTGGTGCACCAGCGCGCCGGCCACCTTGGCGCGCTGCCGCATCCCCTTGCTGTATCCGCCGATCCTGCGGTGCATGGCCCCGCGCAGGTCCACCGTGTCGATGGCCCGCTCCGCCGCCTTCTCCGGGTCCGCCAGCCCGTGCAGCCGCGCGTTCATCAGCACGAACTCGTAGCCCGTGAGGAACGGGTACACGGCCTCGCGCTCCGGCACCAGGCCCACGGAGCGGTACGCGGCCGGGTTGTTCCACGAGGGCCGGCCGTCCACCCGCAGCTCGCCGGCCGACGGCTCCAGGAAGCCCGCCAGCATGTGCAGCAGGGTGCTCTTGCCGGCGCCGTTGGGCCCCAGCAGCCCCGTGATCCCCGCGCCCAGGGTGAACGACACGTCGTTCACGGCCACCACGTTGCCGTACCACCTGGACACGTTGCGCAGCTCCACGGCGGGCGTCGCCGGCTGCGGCGAGGGTCCGGCCAAGGGCGCGGCGGCGGGCGGGGCGAGCGTCACCGCGCTCATGTGCGGATCCTCCGGTAGCGGTTGAGCAGGAGCAGGACGAACACGATGCCGTACACGGCCACGGCGGCGTAGTACGCCTCCGGCTGCAGCCCCGCCGTGCGCAGGTCGCTGCCCCGGCCGGGCCGCTCGCCAAACAGCCCCATGACGGCGCCCGTCACGGTCAGGATGGGGTTCAGCAGCACGAGGTACTTGGAGCCGCCCTCGCCGTCCATCATCTCCATCAGGGAAGCGGCAAGGGCCGCCGTCAGCAGGAACGCGCCCAGCACGGCCGCGCTGGCGATCCCCCGCCGCGGCACGTACGCCGCCAGCCCCACGGCCAGGGTGCCCATGGCGAGCGCGGCCGCCGCGGCCGAGCCCAGGATGGGCAGCACGTTCCTGGACTCCGCACGCAGCGCGGCGCCAAAGTCCACCGGCAGGGCAATGCGGCCGATAAAGACGATCACCAGCGGCGTCACCACCAGGATGAACACGGCCGTCCAGAAAGCCAGCAGCTTGGCCACGGCGTAGTCGCTCTGCCGCAGCGCCCGGCTGAAGTACAGGGGCAGCACGCGGTTGTACTGGTCCGTGCTCATCAGCTCGGGGGCCTGCGCCGCGCAGAACAGCATCAGCATCGCGGCGTCGAAGGGAAAGATCTCGTGGTAGTCGATGATGTTGTTGATCATCCCCCCGCTGATCCCCGCCACGGCCACCGTGAGGATGGCGGGAAAGCACATGCACAGGAACAGCGCCCAGGGAATGAGCAGCGCCCGCCCGCCGCGCCCCAGGCCGAACGCCGAGCGCAGCGAGTGCACGTACAGGGTGCGAAAGGCATAGCCGCGGCCCAGCCGCGTGCCTTCGTAGGTGCGGTACCCGATGTCGTAGATGGTACCGGCGGCGGCCTCAAGCGCGCGTGCCATGCGCCTCCTCCCGGGTGTGTGCGGCCGCGCCCGCCGGGGCGCGGAAAAGCTCCTGCAGCGAGTGCCTGCGCCGCTCCAGCCGAACCAGGGCCAGCCCCAGCTCCGCCGCGGCGTCGCGCACGGCGTCGTACGGGCGGTCGTCCAGCAGGGGCACCAGCACGTGGTCGCCGTCCTCCACGGCGTCCAGCCCCAGCGCCGCCAGGTGCGCCACGAGCGCGCCGGCGCCCTCGTCCACCTCCACGGCCAGCAGCGCCTCCTCGCCCGTGAACTCGCCCAGGGGGGCGGCGCTCTTGAGCCGGCCGCCGTCGATGGCCACCAGGAAGTCGCTCACCCGCTCGATCTCGCCCAGCAGGTGGCTGCACACCATCACCGCGATGCCGAACTCGCGGCCCGTGCGCCGCACCAGCTCCAGCATCTCGTCGCGCCCCGCGGGGTCCAGGCCGTTCGTGGGCTCGTCCAGCAGCAGCAGCCGCGGGTCGTGGACGAGCGACTGGGCCAGCTTGACCCGCTGCTTCATCCCCGTGGAATATCCGCCGATCTGCCGGTAGCGCTCCTCGTACAGCCCCACGTGCCGCAGCATCTCCGCCGTGCGCTCGCGGGCCGCCGCCTTGGGCAGCCCGGACAGCCGCCCCATGTGCGACACGAAGTCCGTGGCCGTCATGTCCGGCGGAAGGCAGTCGTGCTCGGGCATGTAGCCCACGCGCTGGCGGATCTGCAGGCTTTGCGTGCGCGCGTCCAGGTCAAAGACGCGCACGTCGCCGCTCGTGGGGGTAAGCAGGCCCAGCAGGATCTTGATGAACGTGCTCTTGCCGGCGCCGTTGGCGCCCACGAACCCGATGATGCCGGGCTCCAGCTCCAGGGTGAGCCCCTGGAGCGCCGTCACGCCGCCTGGATAGGTGTGCGTGAGGTCGCGTACGGAGATCAGGGACATCCGATGTGCGGCGGGGTGCGGGTAAGGGCCGCGCGAAACGCCGGGAAGGGTGACGCGGGCGGGGTAGCCGGGGAGGTGGACGGGAAACTTACGCCGGAAGTTTCAGCCGGGGAACACCCGTGTTCCGCCACGGTCTGCGCACCTCGGAGGATGAGGGCCGATCCCTCCCTTCGCGCCTCCCTCCGTGCGGCATCCCGCGAAATGCGTCATCCTTAGGAGCCGCCGCGCGATCCTCCCCCCGGCGCGATCCATGGCGGCGACGAAGGATCTTGTATCCGAACCACGAGGCCGGCCCCCATGCGCGGAGCCGGCCTCGTGCGCTGCTCGGACAGCCCCCTCGCCAGCCGCCGCCCGTCCAGCGCGGGCCGTCTTTTCCTGATCGCGATCGGGTGGATGATGCGCACGGGCATATTCCGCGCTCCCAGGCCGAAACCATGCCTCTTCGAAAAAAAAAACGGATGCCGTCCCCTCGCCGAAAGCAGCCCCTCTGCCAAGGGACGCCGTCATCCTGCTGATTCCTCCGGTCCGCGACCGGCCGTCGCGTGGCAGAAACCCTGCGCTAACCTCC
>NZ_DASURI010000152.1:0-3149 GCF_036280135.1 Longimicrobium sp. | reverse complement strand
CGAAACCACAGCACCCAGTCGCGCCGGTCGCGGCTGAGCGGCACGGCCAGAAGCCCGCTGGCCACGGACGCGTACGCCGCCGCGGGGGGATGGTCGTCGCCCAGGCGCGTGGAGGTGTACACGTCGTCCGTGCGCCCGCGCAGCCACGCCAGCAGCTCCGCCATCTGCCCGTCGTCCGGGGTGCGGCCCACGCGCACGACGCGGCCGTCGCGCACCACGGCGCCGCCGCCGGCCGCGGCCACGTCCAGCATGGTCACCTCGCCCGTCGTCAGCACCTGCTCGGGCGGCTCGTCCGCGGCCAGGCGCGCCAGCAGCCGGCTTTGCGCGGCGCGCACCTCCAGGGCGTGCTCGCGGTCGTCCAGCCGGTCGGCCGTCCCCACCTGCAGCGACAGCGCCTGCGCCAGGAACTCGCACAGGGCCCGCACGTCGGCCGGCACGTGCTTGGGGCCCGTGTAGTGGTGGCCGGAGATGAGCCCCCACAGGCGGCCCCGGTGGATGAGCGAGATCACCAGGCTGGCCGTGACGCCCATGTTCGTGAGGTACTGCACGTGGATGGGCGACACGCTGCGCAGCACGGAGCTGCCCAGGTCCAGCGGCCGGCCCGTGAGCGGGTTGTCCTGCGGCACCAGGGGCGACGGGACAAAGTGCAGGTCCGGGATGGCGCGCACCCAGCTGCGCAGGAACAGGGCGCGGGCCTGCGCGGGGATGTCGGACGCGGGGTAGTGCATCCCCAGCCACGTCTCAATGTCGTCGCGCCGCGCCTCGCCGATGATCTCGCCGTGCCAGTCGGGGTGAAAGCGGTACACCCACACGCGGTCAAAGCCCGTGATGGCCCGCATCTCCTCGGCCATCCCCTGCGCCAGCTCGTGCAGCGAGTCAGCCCGCTCCAGCCGCTCCGTCACCCCGCGCATGATGGCGCCGAACTGCTCGGGCACGACGCGGCCGTCGGGCGACGTGGGCTCCAGCTCCAGCACGGCCAGGCCGCCGCTGGGGTGCAGCGTGGCGTCGTAGCCGCGCTCCCGGCCGTCCGGCGGAACGATGCGCAGCCGGGCGAACGCGCGGTCCTGCATGGAGATGGCCATGTCCCGCACCTGCGCGGCGGCCCCGTCGCCCAGCACGGCCGCGACGGGCTGGCCCACGACCTGCCGCGCGTCCACGCCCAGGTGCGTCCGTACGCTCTCGCTCGCCTGTGCGATGCGCAGGTCCGGCCCGCGCAGCCCCAGCAGGGCGCCGTACGGCTGCACGGCGCCGGGGATGTGGATGGGCTCGCGGTCGCAGTTGGTGAGGTCGATGCGCGCGTCCGGCGAGACGAACGGCACCGGCGCGTCGGCGTCCGGCCGCAGCGGAACGGGGCGGGTGTGGTTCACGAGGCGGCCCGCAGCGCCGGGGGCTCCAGCACGCCGGGCGTGGCCAGCCACGCCTCCAGGGCCGCGAAGCAGGCCACGCCGCCCGCGACGATGCGCGCGCCCTCGCCCGTGCGCTCCGCCCACCGCTCCAGCGCTTGGCCAAACGTCTTCCACGCGGGGCCCGTCTCCTCGCCGTAGCCGTGGTAGTACGCGCCGCCGCGCGCGGGGGTGATGCCCAGCGGCCCCGCGATGCGCCGGTGGATCACGCGGCCGCCCAGCGTGGCGCCCTCCAGCACGTACAGGGCGCCCAGCGCCTCGGCCGCGCCCGCGGGCGCCGGGCGTGGCGCGCGAAGGGGGAGCGGACGCAGGTTCAGGGCGCGCAGGTCGCGCTCCAGCAGGGGCAGCTTGCGGCGGTCCGCGCCCAGCCCCGCCTCCATCACCCCCGGCGTGGCCCAGATGGCCGGCTCCCACGCCCGATGAAATCCGTGCAGGGCGCGCAGGGTGGCGGCGTATCCGCGGTGCGTGGCCATCTCGTCCAGCGACGGCATTGCCGCCTCGACGCGCGCGTGGTGGGCGGCCGTGGCGGACTTGAGTTCAGCGAGAACCATTCGGGTGAGCGCGGAAGGTACAGCCGCCGTTGACCTTGGGCGGCTCCCGGCCTCCCGGGGGCAAGAAGCAGACCCGTGCGCGAAAGCCTTGTCCACCCCTGTTTCCGCGGCCCCGACGGGCGGATGTAGAGAACGTCCCCGCGGCTCCGACTATCCCCCGCGAGCGCCATGGACGGCGGACTCGCCACAGGCCCGCATCCCCGGACGGGAGACCCGACCATGAAGTACCTGCTGATGATGAACGTGAAGAACGCCTCGGGCGACTACGAGCACCTCCAGTGGGCACCGGAGGACTGGCAGGCGCACCTGGACTACTGGAACCGGCTCAACCGCGGGCTGATGGAGGCCGGCGAGTACGTGGAGGTGCGGGCGCTGACCCCGCCGGCCCAGGCACGCGTGGTCCGCGCGGGGCAGGACGGCGCGCCCGTGGTGACGGACGGCCCGTTCCCCGAGACCAAGGAGTTCCTGGCCGGCTTCTGGATCGTGGACGTGGAGAGCGCCGACCGCGCGTTCCGCATCGCCGCCGAGGCGTCCCTCGTGCCGGGTCCCGGCGGCGCGCCCATGTACATGCCCATCGAGGTGCGCCAGGTGATGAGCGCCCCGCCCACGGACGCGTGAGGTCCGCACCCCGCAGAAGGAAAAAAGGATTCTCACACGGGGCCTGCGGCCAACGGGGTGAACGGTAACGGATCGAAAGAAAAAACCGTTGACTCCGTTGGCCGCAGGCCCCGTGTGAGACATGCAGTTTTCCCGGTTGACCTGGATCGATGCCGCCTGCGACGTTCTCCACCCCCGAATCCGCCGCCCTGGACGGGTTTCCATCCGCGCACTGCCGCGTGGTCGCCTCCGCCGCGGACGGGGACGACGCGTACGTGCTGCTGGACACGCGGCCCGCGGGAGCACCGTACCTCTACGGCGTCTGCGTGGCGCGCACGGACGGCGGCTGGGTCGAAGGCTCCAGCGGCAACGGGGACGGCTGGACGATGACGGACGGGGAGCGCGGCGTGGGCACCGCGACCGCGTGGGAGACGGCGCCGGAGGGCGCGGACCGCGTGCGCGTGGCGTTCGGCGGCGACGTGCGCGAGGTGGCGGTGGAGAACGGCGTGTACCTGGCCGCGTGGTGGCGCGTCCCCTACCCCGACGACCTGCCGCGCGCCGTCGGCTTCCGCGTCGGCGGACGATGGATCCCGGCGAT
>NZ_DASURI010000151.1:0-13662 GCF_036280135.1 Longimicrobium sp. | reverse complement strand
GGGTTCTCCCCCTCCCCCGCGAAGCGGGGGCAGGGGGGTCGGGGGGAGGGGGCCCTCCGCGGGCGAGACACGCTCCGTCAGACTGCACGATCCCGGCGCCCGCGACGAAGTTCTCCTCTCCGCGAGGAACGAGCGGGGAGAGGCCGGGAGAGGGGCGGGCGGCTGCCGGCGCCATCCGTCCCCTCTCACAATGAAGTTCTCCCTTCCCCCATGCAGTTTATGGGGGAAGGGTCGGGGATGGGGGGCGCCCGCCCTTCGCGCCAACCCTCCTCGAGTCCGTCGCCCTTTTGCCGCTCCCCGCCGGCCCGGATAGATTGCCGCCCGCGCGCGATCCGCATCATCCGCACTCTCCATCCGCAGACCAACGAAGATGCCGCAGACCATCATCACCGTGGACGCGTTCACGGACCGGCCGTTCGCAGGCAACCCCGCCGCCGTGTGCGTGATGGACGGCCCGGCCGACGAGGCGTGGATGCAGCGCGTTGCCGCGGAGATGAACCTGTCCGAGACGGCGTTCCTGCATCCCCGGGACGACGGGTGGAGCCTGCGCTGGTTCACTCCCGCGGTGGAGGTCGCCCTCTGCGGCCACGCCACGCTGGCCAGCGCGCACGTGCTGTGGCAGGACGGCCGTCTGACGCCCGACGCAGTGGCGCGCTTCCACACGCGCAGCGGCCTGCTGACGGCCGCGCGCGACGGGGACTGGATCACCCTCGACTTTCCCGCCAAGCCCGAGGAGCAGGCCCCCGCGCCCGACGGGCTGGAGCAGGCGCTGGGCACGCGCATCGTCTACGCGGGACGCAGCGTGTTCGACTGGCTGGTGGAGGTGGAATCGGAGGAGGTCGTCCACGGGCTCGCGCCGGACCTTACGCTGCTGGGCAACGTGGAGGCGCGTGGCGTGATCGTCACGGCGCGCGCGGCGGGTGGGGAGCACGACTTTGTCTCGCGCTTCTTCGCGCCGCGCGTGGGCGTGCCGGAGGACCCCGTCACCGGCTCCGCGCACTGCGTGCTGGCGCCGTTCTGGGCCGCGCGCCTGGGCCGCGACACGCTCACCGGTTTCCAGGCGTCGCGCCGCGGCGGCGTGGTGAAGGTGCGCGTCGCCGGCGACCGCGTGATGCTCGGCGGGCAGGCGGTGACGGTTGTGCGGGGCGAGCTGGTCTGAACGGCAGTGCGAGAGTGCGAAAGTGCGAAAGTGCGGGAGTAACTAAAGAAAACGCGGAGATCTGCCGATGACGGAAAAGGGCGTGGCGGCACCGTCGAGCGATGACGCGGACGGTGGGACCAAGCTGGGCGTGGAGCAGGCGGAGGGGCGGATGCGCATCTCCAGCGGCGGAACGTGGGAGCCCGCCGTGGGCTACTCGCGCGCCGTGCGCGTGGGACCGCACGTGCACGTCGCGGGGACCACGGCCACGGGCAAGGACGGCTCGGTGCGGTTCCCCGGCGACGCGTACGCGCAGACGCGGCTTACGCTGCAAAAGATCCAGGCCGCGCTGCACGTGGCCGGCGCGCGGATGGAGGACGTGGTCCGCACGCGGATGTTCGTGACCGACATCTCCCGCTGGGAGGAGGTCGGCCGGGCGCACGGCGAGTTCTTCGCCGGCATCCGGCCCGCGGCCACGATGGTGGAGGTGCGCGCCCTGATCGATCCCGCCATGCTCGTGGAGATCGAGGCGGACGCCTACGTGGCATCCTGATCCGTATCGGCTGATCCGGGGCGGAGAACGAACGTTCGAACGTGTTTGCTTCGCGCGCTTTGCGGAATCTGCTAAGCCGTTGCGCCGTATCGTGATACGCGAAAGTATGGCGTGGATGCTGAAGTTTTGGTGATACGGAACTCTGGCGCGAGGGCCAATCGCGTACTATGATGCGCCCGCACTGATCCCATTTACAGCATGGACGCCACCCGCCCCACCCCGCGCTCCGGGGCGTGACTTCGCGCGTTCATCGTTCTCCCGAATCCGGTGGGTGGCGGACGGAGGATGGGGCGGTTTCGGAGCGCATCCGGCAGTACCCGAAGTACCCGACCCTCCCGGCCGCAGGATCCAATCCGGGACCTCAATCTGACACGGCAAACCCGTCGAAAGGCGGGGACGCAAAGCTACGAGGCTACCGCGGGGCCCTCACCCCGCAACGCCAGTCGAGCCGCCGACTGAGAGTCACTCCCCCATGTTCCAGAACACCCTCCGCTCCACCGCCGTCCGCGGCGCGTTTGCCGTGCTGGCCCTGGCCGCCGTGGCCAACCCGGGTCATGCGCAGCGCCGCCTGCTGGGCACCCCCGTGGCCCAGCCCCGCTCGCTGGTTGCCAGCGGCGCCGGCGTGTCCGTCGCCGCGCGCGACAGCGAGTCCGCCGGCATGCTGGTGCCCGTGGAAGGCATCAGCCGCGCGCAGCTGCACGACACGTACAACCAGGCGCGCTCCGAGGGACGCACGCACCACGCCATCGACATCCACGCCCCGCGCGGCACGCCGGCGCTGGCCGTGGCCAACGGCACGGTGATCAAGCTGCACAGCGGGTCGCGCGGCGGAATCTCCGTGTACCTGCTGGACGACGACGGCCGCACGCGCTACTACTACGCGCACCTGGACGGCTATGCCGAGGGGCTGCACGAAGGCCAGCGCGTGGAGCGCGGCGAGGTGATCGGGTACGTGGGCGACACGGGCAACGCGCAGCCCGGCGACTACCACCTGCACTTCAGCGTGGCCATCCTGGACAGCTCCGACCGCTGGTGGGAGGGCCGCAACCTGAACCCCTACGACCTGCTGCGCCCCGCGCGCTGATCCGCGCCGCGCGCAGTCGCCTCGCCGCCCCGTCCGCCCCCCACGCGGACGGGGCGGCGTTCGTTTCGGCGGATGATGCGCATCCGAAGGGACATGGTGCCAAGTGCCAAGTACCGAGTGCCAAGTGCCAAGTGGACTGAACATCACCGTCGGCGGGATGATTGCCCGGCGGAGCAGGGTATTGCAGGTTGGATGACGTTCGTGCGCCTCGCCGAAGTCCGTCCGCCGTTACTCTCGCACTTTCGCACTTTCGCACTTTCGCACTTTCGCACTTTCGCACTCACGCACTCACGCACTTCCTCCGCCGTGCAGATCGAAACCCTGTCCGCCACGCTCAGCGTGCTGTCGGCGATGGTCACGCCGGCGGTGCTCATCCTGGGCAGCAGCTCCCTCATCCTGGCCACCAGCAACCGGCTGACGCGCGCCGTGGACCGCACGCGCGCCATCGCCGAGCGCGTGACGGAAGAGGCCAAGGACGAGGAGCGCACGCTGCTGCCCGAGGAGCGCGACCTGCTGCTGGAGCAGCTGGGGCGCACGGCGCGGCGGGCCAAGCTGCTCACGCGCGCGCTCACGCGGCTGTACATGGCGCTGGCCATCTTCATCGCCACGAGCGTGGCCATCGGCGTGGTGGCGGTGACGAAGGTGGCGTACGCGTGGGTGGCGCTGGGGATGGGGTTCATCGGGGCGCTGCTGCTGTTCTGGAGCAGCGTGCTGCTGATCATGGAGTCGCGCATCTCGCTCACGGCCGTGTACGACGAGATGGAGTTCGTGCAGCGGCTGCGCCAGCGCTACTCCCCACCCGACAACATCGTGGGCCGCGCCCGCGCCCGACCGCGGTGGCGGCGGGGATAGGTGGAATCACCTCGTCCAGGGACCGCCGGCGGGCCATGTCATGACCGCCGGTTTGTCCGCGTGAAGCACGTCGAGAGGGAGAAGCAGGAACCCCCGGAGGAACTCGGTGACGGACGCCAGGTCGGGAGCGGACAGGCCTGTACGGGCAAGGAACGCCGTCCACTGCCGCTGCCTGGCGGGATCATCGAAGTACTCCGGCGACAGGGCAACGGGTGTCCCGCCCGGGATCGCGGTTTCCCGCCGTGTGAACGTCGCCGAGATCGCGCCGCAGAGGGTTTCCCCGGAGAAATCGAAGCTCCTGGCAATGATCCAGAGATCGTAGAAGTCCTTCATCCGCGTGTTGGCGAGCCCGAGCGAGACCATCGCCTGGAGCTTTTCGGCCACAACGGTCTCCGGCGGATACGCCAGCAGCACGGGTGCGGCGCCGTCCAGCAGCGTGGGATACGTGACTTCCGTGATCCCGGGCGTGACCGCGTCGCCGAAACCGACGTCCACCTGCATAGGGACGCGTGCGTTCCCCAGTCGCGCGGCCATCGTCACCCGGACGCCGCCGTACTCCTGGTTCTCGCGGATCTCCTCGCTGCGAAGGGTGCCCGGCTCCAGCTCAAGCCCGTCTTTCTCCGCGTGCGTTTCCCACAGGCTCGCGAAGATGGACTCCAGCCTCCGTCTGCTGGGCTCGCCGCGGCCCAGGAGGTCCAGGTCACGCGTGGGACGGTGCGCGCTGACGGACCACGCGCGCAGCAGCATCGCGCCCTTCAGCACGAAGTCCGCGCGATGCGGAGAGCGGCCCAGGCGGTACAGCAGCCGCTCGAGGCCGTAGAGGGTCAGGAGAAAGTTGAAGTCTTCACCGCGCTCCCGCGCCAGGTTCAGCAGGCGCTGCCGCACGGACGCTGGTACGTTGCGTGGAGACTCGTTCGTCATGTCAGCGCCTGGAGATAAGGCGTCATCACGCGTGTCATGCGGCAGGCGGCCGCCGCGCGCATCAGCTCGTCGGGGGTGGCGAGGCGGTGGCGCAGGGAGTCGCGCAGGGCCTCGACGGCCACATCCACGCCGATCTTGTTGCGGTACTTGAAGCAATCCGCCACTGTCTTGGCGGACGAGTAGACGCGGACGGGCACGCCCTCCACCATGTGCCGCTCCACGCCATACGTCCACGCGGCGCCGGAAAAGCGCACGATGCGGAGCGGCGGGTGATCCACGCGCGGCTGCCACGCCTTCTCTTCCAGGGCCATCCACACGGCGTGCGGCATCTGCGTGCCGATGCCGTGAAAGCGCAGCGCCGAGAGCAGGCAGATCACGCCGTGCGGAACGCGCGCGCCCGCCTCGGCGAGGGTGTGGCTCTCGGACAGGTCCGCGCCGACGGGTACGTACAGGCCGCGGCCCACGCGCTCCACGGCGCCGTCCGCGAGCAGCAGCTGCAGGTAATGTCGTGGAATCCCGTGCCCATCCAGGTCCCGCGGCCGCAGGGCCCCGCGCCCGCGCAGCAGGTCCAGCGTCCGTTCTCGAAAGTCCGTCATCGCGCTCCTCTCATTATCCTCATGAATTGTATGCAAGTCCCGAGGATTTGAAAAGTGGAGGCGCGTCCGTTCTTCACCTCCCGCATCCTTCGAGGCACGTCATGGGTACCACGTACGCCAACATCACGCTGCGCGGGCCGACGCAGGCGCAGGTCATCGAAGCCGCCCAGGAGCAGGGGATGACCTGCTTTGTCTCGCCCACGGACCGGGGCGTCACGGTGGTGTACGACGCGCGCTGCGAGGACGAGCCGGATGCGCTGCGGCCCGTGACGCGCTGGCTCTCGCGCCGGCTGGCGTGCGCGGCGTGGGGCGTGTTCGTATTCGACAGCGACGTCTTTCAGTACGTCCTGTGCCGCGACGGCGAGGTGGTGGACGAGTACGACTCGCGGCCGGGCTATCCGTCCGCCGTGCGCGGCCAGCCGCGCGGCGGAAGCGCGGACGTGCTGTGCCGCGAGATGCAGCTCAGGTCCGCGGATGTCCAGGAAGTAGGCCGGTTCCTCCACAGCCCCAACGACGACAACGAGTTCCGGTACGCCATGCGACGCCACGGCGGCCTGATGGACGAGCTGGGCCACCCGGACCTGGCGTACACGTTCCGGTTCAGCGACTTCTGGATGGAGGAGGATCCGCCGGAGGGGTACGAGGCGGAGCAGTTCATCCTCGTGGGAGACGAGGAGATCCCGGCGCCCTACGCCGTCGAGCGGCAGGCATAGGCGCGCGTCCGGCGCGGGCGGGGCGCCGGACACATCGCGGAATGTCGGATCACACGGCGGTTACCCGTTCGCGGCTTCCAGGCCCCGGGGCGAGGTGGCGGAGTGGTCCGCCACGTCGTTGGCGCCGCTCTGGCGCGCGCAGTGGGCGCAGCAGTAGAACGTGCCGTTGGCCTCCACGCCGTGCCCCAGCACCTTGCAGCCGCAGTGTGCGCAGACGGGCGCCAGCTTGTGGATGGCGCACTCGAAGCTGTCGAACACGTGCCGGTTGCCGGCCGTGATCACCTCGAACGACAGGTAGTAGTCGTTCCCGCACACTTCGCACTTCGCCATCGGTTCCTCCCTCGTCCGTGGGCCGTCGGTTCGCGAGGGGCGCCGGGCATGCATCCGCCGGGCCACGCCTCCCGCACGCGGGCGAAGGGCTGTCGGCAGGCATCCGGGATGGTGATGTCGCGGGATGCAGAGAGGCGCGGCGGGCTGCGGGATTGAGTTGACCGAGACGAGGAGAAGAGGATGCGGATGCGATGGATGACGGCGGTGCTGGCGCCGGCGCTGCTCGGCGCGGCGCCCATGCAGCGGGACGCGCAGGGGCCGCTGTCGGCGCTGGCGTTCATGAGCGGATGCTGGCGGGGGACCGGCGCGGATTCGACAACCATCGAGGAGACGTGGACGGCGGCGGACGCGGACGCCATGCTGGCCACCACGCGCTACCTGCGTGACGGCCGCGTGCGCGGATGGGAGTTCTCGCGCATCCACGCCGACTCCGCGGGGCAGATCGTCCTCACGCCGTACCCGGACGGCGCGCCGGCCGCCCCCTTCCGCCTGGAGATGACGACGGAGGGGACGGCCGTCTTTTCCAACCCGGAGAACGATTTTCCGCAGAACATCATCTACCGCGGCGACGGCGAGACCATCCTGGCCGTGCGGCTGGACGGCGGCGGGCCGCCCGTGGAGTGGCGGATGCTGCCCGGCGCGTGCGGCACCTGACCCGCCCGCGCCGGCCATTCGCATCCGCCCCGCCTACGGACGGCGGACGAGCACCATGGGCGGGCCGTTCGCGCGGACGGTGAGCGTCGTGGCATCGTCCGAGAACTCGAAGCCGAACGTGCCCGGCCCGCCGTCCCACAGGAACCGGGTGGGCGAGATGGGCAGCGCCACGGCCTCGAACCCGTCGTCGCCCCGTATGCGCAGGCCGCCGTCGATCGCCTCCACCGTCGCCCGCAGCGGCCGGTCGCCCGTGGCCACGTAGGTGCCGGCCAGCCGCGCCAGCACAGCCGGGTCCACCGCCACGGCCTCGGGGATGTCGATGACGAACGGCGGACGCCGGATGCCCGCCACGCACGCCGTGTCCAGCCCGCGCACGGACGCCTGCTGGACGAAGCGCATCAGCAGCCCCTGCACGCATCCGCCGTCATTCATGCCGCCGGAGCCGTGTGCCCCGCCGGGGACGATGACGTGCAACGAGTTGGGCAGCGTCCGCGCGGCCAGGGTGCCGCCGCTGGCCGGGGTCACGGGGTCCAGCTCGCCGGAGATGAGCAGCACGGGCGCATCGGACCGCAGGGGCTGGTGGTAGTCCGCCGCGACGGCGTGGCGCGGCCACCCCTCGCACGCCGCGGCCTGCTGCCGCACGCGGTAGTCGCCCAGGAGGGTGCGGCCGTTCTCCGCGGCGGCGGCCGCCTGGTCGATGAAGGGCACGTCCTCGCTGCAGGTGAGCGCCAGGTACAGCCCCCACGAGCTGTCGGCCGAGCCCCGCCGGTCGCCCAGCCCGTAGCGGATCAGCGGCCGGTAGTCGCCTTCGAACGCGCGGTGGACGACGAACGGCACCGTGCTGGCCATCCCCGGATCGTACATCATCTTGCGGAGGGTCTCCGCGAACGTCCCGTACGACATCGAAAGCCGCGTCATCCGCCCCGTCTCGCGGTCGCGGATCTCCGCCGTCACCGGCCCCTGGCGAATGCGGTCCGCCACCGCCCGCAGCTCCGCCGCGACGTCGGGGAACGCCCCGTTGCACGCCGCGTCCGCACGGCACTTCGCAAAGAGCCCCGCCAGCGCGGCGTCCATGTCGCGCGCGTAGTCCCTGGGCTGCAGGAACCCGAACGGCACCACGCCCTCCAGCACCACGCTGCGCACGCTTTGCGGGTACATCCGCAGGTACACGAGGGCCGCGCGCGTGCCGTACGATCCGCCCCACAGGTCCAGCCGGTCGTAGCCCAGCGCCCTGCGCCACGCCTCCGTGTCGTGCGCCATCTCGGGGAAGCCGTAGCGCGTGAGGTCCGCGAAGGTGGCCAGCGAGTCGCGGCAGGCGGCCGCGCGCGCCGGCGGAAGAAAGTCGTCCAGGTACGACTGCGGGTTGGCGGGATCGCGCAGGTTGCAGACGAGCGGGCTGGAGCTGCCCGTGCCGCGCTGGTCCACGAATACCAGGTCGCGCCCCTCGCGCACGGCGTCGAAGTCCTGCCAGATCCACGGCGCCATGCTGGATGCCGCCTGCCCCGGCCCCCCGCCGAAGAACGTCATGGCCTGGCGGATCGGCTGCAGCCCGCGGCCGGGGATCACGATGATGGCCAGGCTGAGCTGCCGGCCGCCGGGCTGTTCGCGGTTCTCCGGCACCTGCAGCGTGCCGCAGCGCGCGTCCGCGGGCAGGTTGGGGTTGGTGCACGCGCTCCAGGCGGGCGTCTGCGCGTCCGTGCCGGCGGCGGCCAGCAGCGCCGCGGCCAGCGGGACGAGGGGGATGAGGCGGGACGGGCGCATGGGCGGTCCTCCGGGCGGGGTGGATGGGGCATGACCGGCGCGGAACCCCTGTTGGATGCGGACAGGAAACGATTGGTTTACGGGCGAAGAACGGCGGAAGGGCTAAAAGGGCAGAAGAGCAAGGGAGGATGGGGATCGTGCACAGAGGCGTGTAATCTGCCGGCCCGCTGAGCGCCCCCCATCCCCGACCCTTCCCCCATAAACGGCATGGGGGAAGGGAGAACGACATCGCGGGCGCCGGGTCCGTACACGGAGGCGGGCTGTTTCTGGCCCGCGGAGGGCCCCCTCCCCCCGGCCCCCTGCCCCCGCTTCGCGGGGGAGGGGGAGGCCTGAACTCGGACGAAGGCTGCCCTCCCTCGCGAGCCAACTCCCTCCCCCACGCAGTTTGTGGGGGAGGGTCGGGGAGGGGGGCGCCCGGCGTGCCGCGCGGATTCACCCCCATGCACGAGCGGCCGATACTCCGTTCCACACTTTGCCACTTTCGCACTTTCGCACTTTCGCACTCACGCACTTTCGCACTTTCGCACTTTCGCACTTTCGCACTTTCGCACTCCCGCACTCCCGCACTCCCGCACTCCCGCACTCCCGCACTCCCGCACTCCCGCACTCCCGCACTCCTACGGCCCGAAACTTGTTCCGTCTCGTCCGGCTGGACCCGCGCGCCCTTGACGACGCACCATGACCGAGCCGACGCACGCCCATCCGCCGGACGCGAACGCCCGTGCATCCACCCCGCCGCAGCCCCCGCTGGCCTCGGTGGAGTGGGACGCGGACGGGCGCGTGGCGCGCTGGAGCCCCGAGGCCGAGGCGCTCTTTGGCTGGTCGGCGGACGAGGTACGCGGCCGGACGGCGTCCCAGTGGCCCATCATCCACCCCGACGACGTGCCGCAGGTGCGCCAGGTGGCGTCGGACCTGGCCGAGGGGCGCGCGCGGCAGACGTTCTCCGCCAACCGCAACCTCACCCGCGACGGCCGCGTCCTGCACTGCGAGTGGTACAACACGGCCATCGTGGACTCGCGCGGCGTGACGCTGGGCCAGCTCTCGCTCGTGCTGGACGTGACGGAGCGGGTGCGGGCCGAGCAGCGCGCCGAGCACGCCGCCGGCCGCACGCGCTCGCTGCAGGCCATCACCGAGTTGCTGTCGGAGGCGCTCACCCCCGCGCAGGTGGCCGGCGTGGTGATGGACCAGGGGATCGGCTCCCTGGCGGCCGACGCGGGCGTGCTGGTGCTGGTGACGGCGGACGGCGCGCACCTGGAGGTGCTGGCCTCGCGCGGGTACGCGCCGGGACGCATCGAGGGGTGGCAGCGCTTTCCCCTGGACGCCGGCGTTCCCATCGCGGACGCGGCGCGCACGGGCGAGGTGGTCGTCGTGCGGTCGTTCGAGGAGCGCGCCACGCGCTACCCCGCCATCGTGGGCCAAGCCGGCGACCATCCCATGTCCGTGTCCGTTCCCCTCGTCGTCGAAGGCGAGCGGGTGGGCGCCATGGGGCTGAGCTTTCGCGCGCCGCACGTGTTTGGCGACGACGATCGCGCGTTCATGCTGGCCCTGGGCCGCCAGTGCGCGCAGGCCGTCCGCCGCGCACGGCTGTACCAGGCCGAGCACCGCGCCCGCGCCGCCGCCGAGGAGAGCGAGCGGCAGTTTCGCCTGCTGGCGGAATCCATCCCCCAGCTGGCGTGGATGGCGGACGAGACGGGCTCCCTTACCTGGTACAACCAGCGCTGGTACGACTACACGGGCACCACGTGGGAGCAGATGCGCGGCTGGGGATGGCGATCCGTCCATCACCCGGACGAGCTGCCGGGGGTGGAGGCCCGCTTTCGCCGCGCCATCCAGGCCGGCGAGCCGTGGGAAGATACCTTTCCCCTGCGCGGCGCGGACGGCGCGTTTCGCCGTTTTCTCTCTCGCGCGCTGCCCCTGCGCGACGAGGCGGGGCGCATTGTCCGCTGGTTCGGCACCAACACGGACGTGGAAGAGAACCTGCGCGCGCTGGAAGGCCGCGCGCAGGCCCTGGCCGAGGCGCAGGCCGCGCGCACGCAGGCCGAGGAGGCCAGCCGCGCCAAGTCGGTGTTCCTGGCGACCATGAGCCACGAGATCCGCACGCCCATCAACGCCGTCATCGGGTACGCGGAGCTGCTGGACATGGGGCTGCAGGGCCCGCTGAACGACGGGCAGCGCGGGTACCTGGACCGCATCCGCGTAAGCAGCCAGCACCTGCTGGGGCTGGTGAACGACGTGCTGGACTTCGCCAAGATCGAGGCGGGGCAGATGGGCGTGGCCCGCGAGCACGTGCTGCTGCGCGACGCGGCGTCCGACGCCATCAACATGGTGCTGCCGCAGGCCACGGCGCGGGGTATCGAGGTGCGCGAGGAGCCGTGCGACGCCGAGGCCGCCTACGTGGGCGACCGCGACCGCGTGCGGCAGATCCTGCTCAACCTGCTGAGCAACGCCGTCAAGTTCACCCGTCCCGGCGGTACCGTCTCGGTGCGCTGCTGGGGCGACGCCGAGCCCCTGCCGGGGGTGCATCCGCCGCAGCCGGGGCCGTACGCCTGCATCGAGGTGGAAGACACGGGGATCGGCATCGCGCCGGAGCAGCTGGCCCGCGTCTTCGAGCCGTTCACGCAGGTGGACGACACGCACACGCGAGAGACGGGCGGCACGGGGCTGGGGCTGGCCATCAGCCGCCGCTTTGCCCGGCTGATGGGCGGTGAGCTCTCCGCCCGCAGCCGGCCGGGGCTGGGCTCCGTGTTTACGCTGTGGCTGCCGGGCTTCATGCCCGAGGAGCCCGCCGCCGCGGACGAGTGGCCGCGCGACGCGGGCGAGATCCCCGGGCTGGCGGCGGCGGCGCGCATGCTGGAGGAGCAGGTGGAGCGCGTGCTGGACGCGTGGGTGGAGCGGATGGGACGTGATGCCGGTGTGCCGCACGCGCACGGGCTGGAGCGCGAGCTGGTGGAGGACCACACCATCTCGTACATCGTGGAGGTGGCGCGGGCGCTCATCACCCTGGATGCCACGGGCGGCGAGCCCGTGTTCATGCGCGACGGCGAGAGCATCCAGCGCACCATCGCCTCGCTGCACGGGGCGCAGCGGGCGCGGCTGGGCTTTACGACGGACGAGGTGGCGCGCGAGTACGTGCTGCTGGGCGAGGTGATCGAGGAGCACGTGCAGGACGCCGCGATGCGTGCCGGCGCGGACCCCGCGCCCATCGTGGTCCTGGCGCGGCGGCTGCTGGACCGCGGCGCGCGCGTGGCCGCCGAGGCGCACGCCTCCATCCCCGACAGCGAGCGGCTGCTGGCCGAAACCCAGCGCGTGATCGACCGCACGGCCAGGACGGTGCGGCAGGTACGCAAGCGGATGGAGGAGATGTAGGCGCGGGGCCGGCTTCGGGGCGGAGAGGAGGGATCGCACGGGAAGGGATCGCGTGGAAAGGGATGGATCCCGCGGCGGGCGAGCGCCCCCCATCCCCGACCCTTCCCCCATAAACGGCATGGGGGAAGGGAGAACTTCATCTGGGCATTCGGACGGCTCGCGCCGGCAGCAGCCCGCCCCTCTCCCGGCCTCTCCCCGCTCGTTCCTCGCGGAGAGAGGAGACCAGAACGGGGCTCCCGGATCGTGCACGCTGGCGGAGCGTGTCTCGCCCGCCGAGGGCCCCCTCCCCCCGGCCCCCTGCCCCCGCTTCGCGGGGGAGGGGGAGAACCCAGCCCCAGCACGAACTGACCTTCGCGCGCTGAACTCGCCCTCTCGCTAACCCCTCCCCCGAAGTTGGGGGAGGGGTCGACCGCCGTTGCGAGGAACGAGCAAAAAGGCGGTCGGGGGAGAGGGCCCCCGTCGCGCAGCGACGGTCCTTTCCCGCTCTGGAATCGTCTTCTCCGCCGCGACACCAAACGAAGAACCGGCCCCCCGCTCCAGGCGGGTGCCGGTTCTCGTTATCCTGCTGCCATCCGACGCGCGCGTTCGACGCCGGTCAGGGCGCCTCGTCCGTCGTGGTGTCGATGGCGGCGGGCTCGGCGGGCGCGTTGGGGATGAACAGCGTGTCGCGCGGGGCCTCGGGCGTGGCCGACGCTTCCGGCGCCGCGGCCGCGGGCGCGCCCAGTACGCGCGGGCCCGTCTCGCGCGGCTCCGACGGCGGCAGGGGGCGCAGCTCCGGGATCTCGGCCAGGGCGAACGAGGCGCCGCCCCGCGCGCCGGCGCTGGACCGCAGCCGCGACATGGCGAGCGGCGGGATCTGCAGGCTGTCCACGCCGCCGCGGGCCAGCTCGCCGCGCACCCGCGCCGCGAAGTCGCCGCCCTTGCCGTACACGTCGGGGAACACGTGCAGCCGGTCGCCCCGCAGCTCGGCCACGTTGTACGTCACGCGCATGCGGATGGAGCGCGCCATCACCGTGTGGCGCTGCTCGCGGCCCGGGCGCGACATGCGGTCCAGCTCGGCGCCTTCCATGGACGGCGCGGCGATCTGGTGCAGGCGCCGCGCGAGGTCCACCACGTCGGCGTTGGACATGCGGATGCACCCGTGTGACGCCGGCGCGCCCAGCCGCCCCTCGCTGTTGGTGCCATGGATGTAGATGAGCTCATCCATGTGCAGCTTGACCCGGCCCATGGGGTTGTTGGGGCCCGGCGGCTCCGGCTTGCGGTTGCGCGCCCAGCCGCTCTCCGGCGGCGGGTTCCACCACGGGTTCCAGATGACCGTCGCCAGCAGGTAGTCGCCCACGGGCGTGGGATAGCGCGCGCTGCCCACGGAGACCGGATAGCTCTTGACCACGCTGTCCCCCTGGACGAGCTGCAGGCGTCCGCTGGGGATGTTGACCACCACCTCCACGTCGGGGACGATCTGCCGCTTGGGCTTTGCGGGCTGGGCGCTGTCGGCCGCCGCGGTGGCGCTGTCGGCGCGCCCGGCTCCGTCGGCACTGGGTGGAAGAAAGGCGTTTCCGCCCGAGACGGTGCCCGTGGCATTGCGCCGCAGCAGCGCCGCGCTGAGCGCGACCGACGCCACCAGGAGAATGCCGAACTTGCCTGCGCGGGACCTGAGCATGTGAGGGGGGCCTGCCGGTAAAGAGGTAGTGCGT
>NZ_DASURI010000150.1:0-3712 GCF_036280135.1 Longimicrobium sp. | reverse complement strand
TGCCCGTTGTTGTGCCAGGGATACCACTGGTAGTGCAGGGCCGTGTCGGCGCCCATCCACGGCGTCACGGGCTCCATCCGCGCGAACCGAAGCGCATCGTCCCGGTACGCGGGGCGGCCCGTGAGCGCGCCCAGGGCGGCCGCGGCCAGCTCCATGTCGTCGGCCCAGTTCTCCTCCTCGTAGAAGTACGGCGCGCGGGCGGGCGCCGTCTGGCAGACGCCCGGGTTCGCCCTGCCCAGCGCGTACGCCGCCTCCGCTTTTCGCGCGAGCAGCGCCGCGAACGCGGGGTCGCGCTCCGCGAACAGCCGTGCGCCCAGGGCGAACGCCGACGCCATCTTGCCCGCCGTGGACGCCATCCCGTCCGAGCGGTTGCGGTGCGTCAGCAGCCCCTGCGGGCGGCCCGTGCACGGGTAGACGGGCCGGTGTCCGCCGCGGCCCCAGCCGTAATCCGACGAGTCGTTCGTGGGCAGGTCGGGAAACGAGTGGTCGCGGTCGTCGCCCAGCTGGTTGAGCAGCAGGTCGTCGCGCGGATACATCTTGAGCAGCCACTCCAGCCCGTGCCGCGCCTCGTCCAGCACGTCCGGCGTGCCGTTGGCACCGGGGAGGCCGTCCGCCGCGTGCAGGTCGGCAAAGGCGGACGGATGGTCGCGGTACGCCATCAGCATCAGCCAGGTGGCGTTGGCGGAGGTCGTGACGTACTGCAGGTAGTCCGCGGCATCCGCCCATCCGCCCGCGACGTCGATGAACGCGCCGGCCTCCGGATGGTCGACGAGGATGCCGTCCGTGCGCGCGTGCACGCTGTCGCGAAACAGCGGGTTCCAGCCGCTTCGCTGCTGCCGCATGTACGCCAGCAGCGAGTCCGCCGCGCCCGTGTACACGTCCGCGTTGATGCGCACGGCCGGCGAGCGCACGCCGTCCGCCACGAGCGTGTACGTGCCCGCCGCGCGCACCCGCGAAAAATCGAGGCGATGCGCGGACGCGCAGGGCCCGAACGCGCCGCCGTCCGTCGCGCGCCCCCGCAACACCGTCCGCCCGCGCGCGTCCACGACGGTGAACGTGCCCGCGGGGCGCGAATCCAGCGCGCACAGCACGGCCACCTTGGGCCGGTTCGGCAGGTAGCCCAGCTGGTTGACGCGAATCCACGCGCGTTCGCCGCTCTGCGCGGTCTGCGCACCGGCGGAACCGGCGGCCCACAGCGCGAGGATCAGCGGAAGCGCGGCGAACACGCGTCGGGCGATTTGGACGAACGGGTGCGGCGGATTGGACGGGTGTGGCATGCAGCCTGGACCGCGGTACGGATGTTTGCCGATGGGATCGCGCAAGGTAGGACGGATGCGAGGGCCGCGACAGGCGATCCCGGATGCCGCCACGCCTCGCGCGAACGATCCAGGAGCGAATGAATTCGCCGCTGGAAAGGCACGAAGTCCGCCTGCGCGGACTGCCCCAGCAAAGGTCGGCGGGAGTACACCGACGCCGCGCGTCGAGCCGGCCGCGTCGCCGGGAGGCGGCCCACGTTGGCGGTTGAAGCCCTGTTCGCAGAGCGCGTCGGCGCGAGACAGGGCTTTCCGCTGTCCCAGCGGCGGATTCATCCGCTCAGGCTGGGGCGTGGCGACGAATTCCGGGACTCGCCCGTGCGGTTTCGTCCGCGTCATCCTCGCCCGCGTCGTCCGTACTTGCCCACGTCCGTCCCTCTCGTATCCGCGCAATTCGTCGTCATCCGCGAGCGGTTGCCGGTCCGGCGCGGCGCGGGGTAGGTTGCGCGGCATGCGATCCATCCGCCCCATCCGCCGTTCCGTCGCCGCGCTCCTCCCGCTGCTGGGGATCGCGGCGTCCTGCGCGCCCGCCGCGCGCCCCGTATCCACCGATCCGGATCGGCCAGGTCCAACCCGCGTAGCGTCCGCCATCGCGCCGAGCGCTCCGTTGGCGACCGGGCTGGACGCGGAGGGACGCGCGTGGGTGGAGCGCACCCTGGCGTCGCTCACCCTGCGCGAAAAGGCGGGGCAGCTGGTCTTTCCGTGGGTGGGCGGGGAGTACGCGGCGGAAGACTCGCCGGAGATGGACCGGCTGCTGGAATGGGTGGAGCGCGAGGGGATCGGCGGGATCGTGATCTCCGTGGGCCTGCCGCACAGCTACGCGGCCAAGCTGAACGCCGTCCAGCGCCGCGCGAAGGTGCCGCTGCTGGTGACGACGGACATGGAGAGCGGCCCGGGGATGCGCCTGGGTGGCGGATACACGCTGCCGCACCTGCTTCCCCTGGGCGGCGGCACGTCGTTTCCGCCCGTGATGGCGCTGGGGGCCATCGGCGACACGGCGCTGGCGTACGAGGTGGGCCGGGTGACGGCGCGCGAGGCGCGGGCCGTGGGCGTGCACCTGAACTTCGCGCCCGTGCTGGACGTCAACTCCAATCCGCTCAACCCCATCATCAACACGCGCTCGTTCGGCGAGGACCCGCGCGCGGTGGCGCGGCTGGCGACGGCGTTCCTCCGCGGCGAGCACGCGGGCGGGCTGATGGCGGCCGGCAAGCACTTTCCCGGGCACGGCGACACGGAGGCCGACACGCACATCGGCGTGGCGGCCATCCGCGCGGACCGGGCGCGGCTGGACTCCGTGGAGCTCGTCCCGTTCCGCGCGGCCGTCGCCGCCGGCGTGGACGGGATGATGGCCGCGCACATCTCCGTGACGGGCGTGGAGGGCCCGGACGCGCCGCCCGCCTCGCTCTCGCGCCGCTTTGCCACGGACGTGCTGCGCGGCGAGATGGGATTCGGGGGACTGGTGATCAGCGACGCCATGGACATGGGCGCCATCGTGGGCCGCTACGGCCGCACGGAGCCCCTGCTGATGGCGCTGGAGGCCGGCATCGACCTGCTGCTGCAGCCGCTGGACGCACGCGAGGCCGTGGACGC
This sequence comes from Longimicrobium sp., assembly GCF_036280135.1. Classification (GTDB taxonomy): domain Bacteria; phylum Gemmatimonadota; class Gemmatimonadetes; order Longimicrobiales; family Longimicrobiaceae; genus Longimicrobium. The sequence continues at coordinate 809 of NZ_DASURI010000150.1, read as the reverse complement.
CCTCGTCGCCGGGGTGGAGTCCGGGCGCATCAGCCAGGCGCGGCTGGACGCGTCCGTGCGGCGCATCCTGGAGGCCAAGGCGCGCGCGGGGCTGCACCGATCGGCCACGGCGGACCTGGAATCGGTGGATGACGTCGTCGGCACGCGCGCGCACCGGCAGCTGGCGCAGACGGTGGCCGAGCGCTCCATCACCCTCGCGCGCGACGAGCGCGGCTCCGTGCCGATGGCGCCCGGCGCGCGCGTGCTGTCCATCACCTACGCGGACGCCGTGGACCTGACGGCGGGCCGGTGGTTCGACCGCGAGCTCACGCGCCTGGGCCACACGGTCGGCTCGTTCCGGGTGGACCCGCAGACGCCGCCGGAGACGTACGCGCGCATCCTGGCCCTGGCCGATTCGGCGGACGTGATCGTGGCGTCGGCGTACGTGCAGCCGCGGGAGCACGCGGGCACGGTGGGCGCGCGGGGCGGCTTTCCGCAATTCGTGCAGGCCCTGGCGACGCGCGGAGATCGCGTGGTCGCCGTCTCGTTCGGGAGCCCGTACGTGATCAGCGCTTATCCCACGGCGCCGGCGTACCTGCTGGCGTGGGGCGGCGCGGAGGTGAGCCAGCGTGCCGCCGCCCGCGCGCTCGCCGGGCAGGCCGCCATCACGGGCCGCCTGCCCGTCACCATCCCCACGCCCGATCTGCCGCGCGGCACGGGCCTTACGCGCGAGGTGCGGCGATGAAGGACGCAATGCGGGAAACGGCCATCAACGGCTCTCTTCTCATGATGGATGGATCGCGTGGATCGCGGAGCGCCCCCCATCCCCG
>NZ_DASURI010000149.1:0-7290 GCF_036280135.1 Longimicrobium sp. | reverse complement strand
GGACCCGTCGCTGCGCGACGGGGGGCCCTCTCCCCCGCCGCCTGCGCCGCTCGTTCCTCGCGGCTCGACGGCGACCCCTCCCCCAACTTCGGGGGAGGGGTTGGCGAGAAGGCGAGATCTGCGCGCGGAGCTCATTCCGTGCACGGGATGGGTTCTCCCCCTCCCCCGCGAAGCGGGGGCAGGGGGTCGGGGGGAGGGGGCCCTCGGCGGGCGAGAGACACGCTGCCCCACCCACACGAGCCCGGCGGTCCGGAGCCGTCGCGTGAGGGATGCGCGCCCGCAGGGCCGAGACGCCGGAGCAAGGCGGCACAGCCGTATCGTGCCGTCGTGCGGAGGAGGCTCGGCGCCGTTGGGCACAGTTGTATCGTGCCCTACGGCGCGCGCAGCCCGGCCCGGAGCGCAGCGGAGGGACACGCCCAAAACGGCAGTGCGGGAGTGCGGGAGTGCGGGAGTGCGAACGTCACAACGAGGCGCGTTCTTCGCCGCCTTTCCTGCCCTTCCGCGCGGCCCTCGCGTAACACCATCCGCCCCCGCCCAAGTGCACGGACTTGATATGAGTTGCGCTCAGACCAAGATTGTCGCGCCCACACTGCCACGTTCCGCGAACGACGGGTGCACATGAACAACAACGGCCGCAGGGTCGCCATCATCGACGGGTGCCGCACGCCTTTCGCCAAGTCGAACACCGACTTTCGCGACGTGACGGCGGTGGAGCTGGGCAAGGCCGCCGTGCGCGAGCTCATCGCCCGCACCGAGCTGGACGTGGAGCAGGTGGACCACGTGGTGTACGGCACGGTCGTGCAGAGCGTGCAGGAGCCCAACATCGCCCGCGAGGTCACGCTTGGCAGCGGCATCCCGCCCCGCGTGCCGTCCTTTACCGTGGGCCGGGCGTGCGCGTCCAGCAACCAGGCCATCACCAGCGCCGCCGAGCAGATCGCGCTGGGCATGGCCGACATCGTCATCGCCGGTGGCGCCGAGTCGCTCACCGACATCCCCATCCTGGCGTCTCCGGAGCTGCGCAACGCGCTCGTGCGCGCCAGCAAGGCCCGCTCGCTGGGCGAGCGCATCAGCGCCTTCCGCTCGCTGCGGCCGCGCAACTTCGCGCCCATCACCCCCGCCATCGCCGAGCCCACCACGGGCGAGACCATGGGCGAGTCGGCGGAGAAGATGGCCAAGCAGAACGGCATCAGCCGCGAGGCGCAGGACCGGTGGGCCCTGCGCAGCCACCAGCTGGCCGCCGCCGCCACCGCCGACGGACGCCTGACGGCCGAGATCGCCCCGTTCTACGTGCCGCCCAGGTACGACCAGGTGGTCACGAGCGACAACGGCATCCGCAAGGACACGTCGCTGGAAAAGCTGTCCACGCTCAAGCCCGTCTTTGACCGCCGGTACGGCAGCGTGACGGCCGGCAACGCGTCGCCGCTGACGGACGGCGCGTCGGCCGTGCTGCTGATGAGCGAGGACAAGGCCAGGGAGCTGGGATACAAGCCGCTGGGCTACATCCGCAGCTACGCCTACGCCGCCCTGGATCCGGGCGACCAGCTGCTGCAGGGCCCCGTCTACGCGGCGCCCACGGCGTTTGACCGCGCGGGGCTGACCATGAAGGACATTGGCCTGCTGGAGGTGCACGAGGCGTTCGCCGCGCAGGTGCTCAGCAACCTGCAGTGGTTCGACTCCGACAAGATCGCGAAGGAGCGGCTGGGGCGCGACAAGGCCCTGGGCCTGCCGCCCGAGGACCGCATCAACGTGATGGGCGGCAGCATCGCCATCGGCCACCCGTTCGGCGCCACGGGCGGACGCCTGACGGTGACGCTGCTGAACGAGCTGCGCCGCCGCGGCGAGCAGTTCGGCATGATCAGCGTGTGCGCGGCGGGCGCCATGGGCTTCGTGATGATCGTGGAGTCCGCGCCCGCCTGATCTCCTGAACAACCCCAACTGCGTTTTCTCACGCAGAGGGAGCAGAGGCAGCAGAGTACCCCGGTTCCGCGCGGAGCCGGGGTACTTCGCGTTTCATCCTGGATCCAGAAACGCGGTTGTTTCCTGAGGGGCCCTCACGAGCTCGACCGCGCCGGAATGGGTGCGGCCCCGAAGGATCTTCCCGCCCCGGCACGATCCTAGTCCAGCGGCAAAGTCCCTGCCCCACGGAGGAGATCCTTCGGTCGCGCCCATCGTCTCGTGAACGGGCGGATTCCGCGCGAGCGCTCCCTCGGGAAATCGAGATGAAGATGTCCAGTCTTTATGCGGATTCGGATGAACAGCATTCATCAGTTACCGTTGCCTCCGTTGGCCGCAGGCCCCGTGTGAGATTCTTCCATCGAGCCATTCCGCGCTTCGTATCCAGGGTACGACCAACGAACGCAATGTCGCGCAGGTTGCGGCGGGAAGGGGAGGTGTGTTATCGTTGGCGTTCTCCCAAACAAACGGCGCTTCCCGGTGCGGCCTCCGGCGTGTTCGGCGGCCCCGCACCGTTTCTCGACCCATCACGTTTGAGGACGCCCATGCCCATCCGCCGCTTCACTCCCGCCGTGCTCGCGCTGGCGGCCCTCGCCGCCTGCTCCGACGGCGCGCCCACCGGCCCCGGCCAGCCCGACGTGGATCCCTCGCTGGCCCAGCTGAACGGCGAGCCCATCCCCACCCGCCAGCAGCAGCGTCCCGGCACCTTCCTGGACAAGAGCGACGCGGAGCTGTGGTCGTTCGTGCAGGCCTCCGACGGGCTCGTGGCCGTGGGCCTCAAGGCGCCCGGCGGCGTGCGCGGCACGTGGCGCGGAAAGATCCTCGTGGACCGCAACCAGAAGGCGCAGGGCCGCGCGGCCGTGCTGGCCCAGCGCGGCGTGCAGCTGGTCTCGGCGGATGAGCTCCTCCCCGTGCTGCAGCTGCGTCTGGCGGACCAGGACGCCCTCTCGGCCATCCGCAAGCTGCCGTTCGTGGACTACGTGGAGCCGGTGATGGTGCAGCAGGAGATCCCGCAGTTCGCCGGCGTGGGCGGGTGCGGCTGGGGCAGCGCGTGGACGGGCGACCGCCAGTACACCGCCACGGGCGACGTGTACTCGCAAAAGTTCACGGCCATGGGCATCCCCGCCGCGTGGAGCTACAGCACGGGCGCGGGCATCAAGATCGGCCTGATCGACACGGGCCTGTCCTCGGGCCAGGGCCAGTTCACCACCACGTTCACCTCCGGCCAGAGCACCGGGCGCACGCTCACGCTCGCCAGGATCTCGTCGCAGGCCAGCGCGTACGACGAGTGCGGCCACGGCACGCGCATGGCCGGCATCATCGCCGCGCCCTGGGACGGGCAGAACGTGGGCGGCATCGCCTACCGCGCCAGCCTGGTGAGCGTGCGGCACGCCAGCGGCGTGGCCACCGTCAACAGCAGCGACGCCGCCGCCAGCGTGCGCCTGGCCAACCAGCAGGGTGCCCAGGTGATCGTCATGGCGTGGGAGTCGCTCAACTGGCTGTGGCAGGTGTCGGACGAGATCGAGTACTGGCACTACGGCCGGCAGGTGCTCTTCTTCGGCGCGGCCGGGACGAGCGGGTGCTGGGACGGCATCCTGGACAGCAACGTGGTGTTCCCCGCCGACATGCCCGAGGTGGTGGCCGTCACGGGTGTGACGTACCCGGGCGGCGGCGTGCCCTGCGGCATTCACCACGGCAGCGACGTGGAGCTCACGTCGTACCTGGACGTGCCCAGCACGGGCCGCTACACGGCGGACATCGTGGGGATGGGCGGCAGCAGCAACGCCACGGCCGTCGTGGGCTCGGTGGCCGCGCTGGTGTGGAGCCGCAACCCCGGCTTTACGCGGGACCAGGTGCGCGCCCGCCTGCAGCAGACGGCGCAGTACTATCCCAGCCGCAACGGCGAGGAAGGCTACGGGCTCATCAACGCGTACCGCGCGGTCACGGGCTTCTGAACCGCGGGGTACAGGGGACAGCCGGCAACGATATTCACGGGCTGTCTCCCGGCCTGATCCGGATCCTTGAAGGACGGTTGAAGGCCCGCCTGCGCGTGCGCAGGCGGGCCTTCGTTCATCGTGGCATCACCGCGCGCGCCTGCTGCGAGCCCCCTGCCCTGCCGGGCGGGATGTTGGAGACCGAACGGCCGGCGCGCGCGGCCGGGCGTCAGCAGATGACGACCGAACAGGTGGCGCCGTCGCAGCTGTAGTTCACGCAGGTGTTCCGGCAGCTGTCGGGGCGGTTGGAGAACTGGTTGCCCTCCACCGTGCCCAGTTCCGCCATCTTGTCCGAGATCTCGAACGACGTGATGTCGATCTCTTCCAGGACCAGCTTGCGCTTCTTCATGGTGAGTCTCCTTGGCCGGAATGGGTGACGCGGAGAAGGGATGCCGCGGGGGCAAAACCCGGATCCGCGATGGCGATGCGAACGCGCCCGGCAGGGCCCGACAGACGGTGCTCTTTCTCGTCGCAGTCACTGAAACGTCGTAAGAACATCGTCTGCTTCCACTCTAACGCGCAAAAGGCGCGTTGTCCACCCTTTTGTCGGCGAAATTGTGGAAGAGACTTCCATGATGTTCCCCAAATGCGCGAAGCCGGCCCCCGTTACGCGAGGCCGGCTTCGTTTTCTGGGTGGGGAGCGCGGATCAGGAGGCGGGCTGCTCCACGGCAGCCACGGCCATGCTGATGGTCACCTCGTCGCCCAGCACCACGCCGCCGGCCTCGGCCGCGCGGTTCCACGCCACGCCGTAGTCCATGCGGTTGATGGTGGTCTCCGCCTCGAAGCCGATGCGCCGGCGGCCCGCCGGCCCGCCCACGTCGGTCATCTGCCCCTCCAGCACCACCGGCCTGGTCACGCCGCGGATGGTCAGGTTGCCGTGCACGGTGATGCTGCGCCCGTTCGCCACCACGCGCGTGCTGCGGAACGTGATGGTGGGGTGGTTGGCCGCGTCGAAGAAGTCCGCGGAACGCAGGTGCGTGTCGCGGCGCTCGTTGTTGGTATCGATGCTGGCCGTCTGGATATCCACGGACACCGAGCCGCCGGCCAGGCTGGCGGGATCGGCCGTGATGGTGCCGCTCCACGTGTTGAACTGCCCGCTCACGCGGCTCACCATGTGCCGGATGCGGAACGTGAGCTCCGAGTGCGCCTGGTCGATCTGCCAGCGCACGGCGGTGGCCGGCACGGAGCTGGGCGCCTGCGAAAGGTGCGCGGGGGCGGCGGCCGCGGCGGCGCCGATCACGGCGGGAACGACGGCCAGGGACAGCAGGGTGGCGCGAATACGCATGGGTGGTGTGCTGGGTGGTTCCGGTTGGACGATCGGAAAGCTCCCGCGCGACGAAACGCCGCCCGATCGTGGGCGGCGTTCCGCGCGGCATCCGGGATGGATGCGGATAATCTACACGCGCCCCACCCCGTTATACAGGCGCTTCACGCATCCGTAACCCGCTGGTGCCCATCGGCCGATGCCACATCCCCAGTGTCGTCCCCCCACCCCGACCACCCGCCTGTCATCCTGACAGCGGTCCCCAGGTGGGTTAGGAGCCGTTTCTCACCCGTGCTGTCATTCTGAGGAAGGCGCTGGCTGGATCCATCCCCATGCTGAATGGGCGGCGACGAAGGATCTTGCACGCAAAGCGGCAAGCAGGCTTTGGGGCACGTGGCCAACCTCACGCTTCGCACACAAGATCCTTCGGTCGCGCCAAAGTCCCGCATGCATTCGCGTTTCGCGCGGCGCTCCCTCAGGATGGCGCCTTGGAGGCGCGGGTTTCGAAACAGCCTCTCGGGAAAGCACGCGATTTCCCGACCCGACAATGCTGCACGAAGAAAGCCGGCGGAGGATGATCCCCCGCCGGCTCCGCCGATCCGCATCCGCCGAATGCGCGTTTCAGCGGCGGCGGATGATGCGGCGCAGGTCGGCCTCGGCGGCGATGTAGCCGAACGGAGTCCAGTTCTCGGCCGACGTCACGCGCCAGAAGATCTCCTCCGCGCGCTCCGGCTGGCCGTTGTACAGGAACCAGTTGCCCACGCCGTACCCGTACGTTGAAACCGTCGTGCCGTTGATCTCCAGCAGCGAGTCGGGCGTTACGAGGCCCTTGTACATCAGCAGCAGCCGGTGGTACGGTTCATTCTCGATGATGTCCATCTGCTCGCGGATGGGCTCCAGCACCGACGCGGCTTCTTCCGCCCGCCCGGCGCGGCGCAGCGATATGTACAGCCAGTGCGTGGCCGCCACCCGCGAGTCGTCGTTGCGTGACACCGTGAGCGCGTTGCGGAACGCGTAGACGGCCCGCCCGAAGTCGCCCTGGAGATAGCGCGCCAGCCCCAGGTGGTACCACACGTTCCAGTGCAGCGTGGTGAGGGGGATGTTGCGCGCGTTGGGCGCGCCGTCCGGCTCCACCTCGTCCGGCCGGCCGGCCATGAGCACGGCGGCGCGCTGCAGGTCCGCCGCGGCCGCGTCAAAACGGCGGATGGTGATGTAGCGGTGGCCCCGGTGCCGGTACATCCGCGGGTCATCCGGGTGCTTGCGGACGCCCTCCGTGAAGATGTCGATGGCGTCGCGGTAGCGGCCCAGGTACGCCACGCGCCGCCCCAGCCAGATGATGGCGTCGGCGTTCTCGGGGTCGCGCTGGTAGACGGCGTAGGCGGCCGTGAGCGCGCTGTCCAGCGGCGCCCGCGCGGCGGGGGGCGGCTCCGGCGAGAACAGGGGCGCGCCCAGGAGCGAGATGGCCTCCGGCTCGCCGGCCACGGTGGGCGGCGTGCGGCGAACGCCCGCGCAGGCGGCGAGCAGGAAAGCCGTGACCAGCGCGAGCGCGGTGGCGAGCCTTGGCACGACGGGACTCCGGGGTGCGCGGCGGGACGGGGGCGCGTCCGGCGGCCCGCCCCGGGGGGCGGCCGCGCGTGACGCGCCGGTGCAGTCTCTTGGATGGAATGAACGCCGGTGGGGAGAATACGGCGCAACCGGCGCGTTGAAAAGGGGTTCGGCCCGCCGGCCGCCCGCTACTGCCCCAGGCGCAGGGGCATGGAAAGCTGTCCGGGAACGGGATAGCCGTCTTCCATGGCGGGGATGAAGCTGATGGTGCGCACGTAGTTGAGCAGCCGCATCTCGTACGCACGGCGCCCCAGGCCCCGCTCCAGCCGGGCGTCCGTCACGTTGCCGCGCGAGTCCAGCGCCACCCGCACCCAGATGGTGGCCGGGTCGTACATCTCGGCCACGGCCGGCGGCGCGAACGCGTCCCGCACGTCGCCCCAGCCGCCGCCCGCCGCCGCCACGCCGAACCCGTTGTCTTCCCCGCTGCGCAGCCGCGGCGCGCACACCTCCGTGCGTCCCACGCGCAGCCGCGG
>NZ_DASURI010000148.1:0-2722 GCF_036280135.1 Longimicrobium sp. | reverse complement strand
CACCAGCAGCAGCACCATCAGCAGCGCGTATCCGCCCTGCCCCCGCGCCGGGTTTCTCGGTGCGTTCATGGTCCGTTCCAGGGAGTTCAGAAGTTGGGGATGGCGACGGGCAGCGACAGCGCCTGCGCCGACCGGGACGGGGTGCAGTCCTGCGCGGCCACGGCGTACTGCACCGTCGTTCCCCGCGCCACGTTCTCGTCCACGTACGTGTAGCCGTTGAGCCCGGCGGGAATGCTCATCCACGGGTCCGTGAAATCGGCCGGCAGCGTGCGCTTCCACAGGATGTAGCGCAGCACGTCGCCCTCGCCCGCGTGCTCGTCGACGGACGCCGTCCAGGTGAGCTGCACGCCCCGCGCGCCGCTGGGCAGCAGGACCACCTGGGCGCCCGGGGCCACGCCCTGCGGGATCTCGCCGCACACGTTGCGGGTGGCCACGCCGGCGTTGGGCATGCGGATGGTGCGGTCGAACGCCCGCCGCTGCTCCTGCGCGCCCGTGAGCCCGTTGGTGACCGTAAAGCGCACGCGCACGGCGCGGATGTTGTCGATCTCGGCGCCCGCGTCCTGGGCGGAGCCGTGCAGGGGCGCCGTGTGCGCCAGGGGGCCGCCGCCGATGGACACCATCTGCGTGGGCCCGTCCTCGGGGACGCGGATGACGAAGTACTCGAAGAAGGGCGCGCTCCCCGTCTTGAGCAGGTTGCGCGCGACGACAGCCGGGGCCGCCGCGTTCACCTGGCGCATGAGCACGTAGTCGTCCGCCCGCGGGGTGCTGGCGTCCGGCTGAAGGAAGAGCGACAGCGTCTCGGCGGGGCTGTTGCTGGTGCCCGCGAAGTAGTTGCTGTCCGGGTAGCTGAACCCCGTCATGGGGATGGCGAAGCGCTGCAGGCGCTTGACGGCCTCGGACTGGCCCGGGGGAAGGTCCCGGTCCACGTACACGGCGTTCTCTTCCAGGGGGTCGGGGCTGGCGTAGTCGGCGTTGAACGCGATGACGTCCGGGCCGGCGTACACCATGAACGGCTGCTTGAAGGCCACGTGCGTGCCCACCGTGCGCACGTCCGTCTCCAGCGCGTTCACGGCGCTGCGGCCGTTCTGCGTGGCGTTCATGGCCGTGGTGCCGCGGGCAAACGCCCGTCCCTGCTGGCCAAAGAACGACAGGGCCACCTGCAGCACCATCAATCCCACGACCAGCGCCACCAGCACTTCGATGAGCGTCATGCCGCCGCGGGAGCGAAGGGGGTTCGTGCTCATGGGCTCGCGATCACGGTGGTGCGGGTGATGGGTCGCGGAACGCGCGGGGCCGTGACGGTCACGGTAACGGTCTGGTACTCGGTGCCGTCCGCGAAGCGGGTGGCCGTAAAGCGCGTGGTGCGCGTAAAGCCCGGCGCCCCCGCCACGGGCGATTCCGTGACGGCGTAGCGCGCGGCCAGGGTGCCGTAGTTGGGGTCGGCCTGGATGGCGTGGATGCGGTCCATGGCCAGCTGGTTGCCGCGCCCGCGCGCCTCCTGCCAGTTCACGCTGCGCACCATCATGGACGTCATGGACGCCTGGGCGCCCAGGATGACGAAGCCCAGGATGACGAGCGCCACCATCACCTCCAGCAGGGTGAACCCGGCGGCGGCGGACGGGGATGTCGATCTGCGAAGGGGCACGCGCATCAGTAGCGCCTTTCCCAGCCGGCGGTGCCGTAGCGCCAGGTGACGGCGCGGGCCGTGGCGCGGTCCACCACCACGGCGCGGGCCGTGCTGGGCCTGGGCGCCGTCTGCGCGGCGGTGGTGAGGTAGAACCCGCCTTCCTGGCTGGCGCTGCCGGAGCGGTTGAACGTCACGGCGGGGGCGCCGGACTGCTGCCGGGAGAACGAGACGGGGCCGCTGCCCAGCTGGCTCAAGGTCCCGGCGGAGTTGCCGAAGATCACCAGGTCGGGGAGCGTGGTGCGGACCACGCGCTCGTTGCCGTCCATCACGCCGTCGTTGTCCACGTCGTAGTGCACGCGCACGCGGCGCTGGCTGGTCTCGAAGGCCACCACCACGTCGTGCTGCCCGCTGACGGCGGCGCGCTGGGCGGCCATGAGCAGGCTGGCCATCTGGTGGACGGCGGCTTCGGTGCGGCGGTGCGTGAGGTTCACGCGCGGCAGGGCGATGGCGGTGCTGATGCCGATGATCACCAGCACGGCCAGCACCTCGCTCATGGTAAAGCCGGCGCGTCCGCGGGCGCGCCGTGCGTCGGGAGGGTGGGGCAGGGCCATGGGCGGCGAAGGCGCGGGTGCGGGGTCTGGGTGCTTTCCCGCACGCGGCGGCCGCTTGCGGGTGATCTGCGCCGGTGAATGCAAGGCGATGTGACGCCGGGGGTTGCTCCGTCGTCTATCTCTAATTGGCCTGCACTCTTTTGGTGAACGTGTGCAACTAGCATACGCGCTGCCGCCTCATTTGTCGAGTGCGGTGTCGTGTTCCGCGTCGTTTTTGCCATTTCAGCGACGAGGGGCATGTCGCGGATCGCGTAAACCCCGCGTGCCGGCTGACTTCCGGAGAACTGCGACAGGCTGATACAGATCGGGCCGGGAAGGCGTTCGCTGCTGCAAAGTGTTGCAGGCGCGAAAGCGTGCGGCCCGGTGCTCCTGCCGGGAGTCTGGCAATCCGCAACGTGCCGCCGCGAAATGCCGCACCGTGGCGGGAGCCGTGCGGAATCAGGCAACAGAAAACTGCATTCTCACGCAGAGGGAGCAGAGGCAG
>NZ_DASURI010000147.1:0-3886 GCF_036280135.1 Longimicrobium sp. | reverse complement strand
GTATCCCGACCACGCCGCCTCCGCCGAGGAGGCGCTGCTGCTGTCGCTGGACCGGGCGGGCCGCGTCGATCTCCCCCTGATCGCCCGCCTCTGGGGCCGGTCCGAAGCGGAAGTCGTCCGGGAGTTGGAGGGCCGGATCTTCCTGAATCCCGCGACCGCGTCGTGGGAGACGGACGACGAGTACCTCTCGGGCCGCGTCCGGCGGAAGCTGCGGGAGGCGCGGAAGGCGGCGGAGCACGACGAGCGCTTCCGGATCAACGTCCACGCGCTGGAGATGGTGCAGCCGGTGGACGTCGGACCGTCGGAGATCGCGGTCGCCCTCGGCGCCACCTGGATCCAGCGCGGCGTCTACCTGCAGTTCCTCCGCGAGCTCATGGAGTTGGGCGCCGGCGCCGACGTGCAGGTCGCGCACGTCGAGAAGGAGGCGCTCTGGGCCGTGCGCGCTGCGCGAGAGCTGCGCGACTCCGTGCGTGCGCGGTCGGTCTGGGGCACCGCGCGGGCGAGTGTCTTCCGCCTGATGGAGGACCTGCTCAACCAGCGCGCCACGGTCATCTACGACACCATCGAGGAGGACGGGAAGGAGAAGACCATCCGCAACTCGGAAGCGACGCTCGAGGCGCAGGAGAAGGCCCAGCAGATCGCCGACGAGTTCGCGCGCTGGGCGTGGGCCGACCCCGACCGTGCCGAGTACCTGGTGCGGCGCTACAACGAGTGCTTCAACGACGTCCGGCTGCGCGACTACGACGGGAGCCACCTGTCCTTCCCCGGCCTGTCGTCGGCGCTCGTGCCCGACACCCACCAGCGCAACGTGGCGTGGCAGATCGTCTCCCACGGCAACACGGGGATGGCCCACGTCGTCGGCGCGGGGAAGACGCTCGCCGCGATCCTGGCCAGCATGCGCATGCGGCAGCTGGGGATCTGCAGCAAGCCCCTGCATGCGACGATGAACCACATGCTGGAGCAGTACTCGCGCGAGTTCCTGCAGGCCTACCCCGAGGCGCGCCTGCTCACGGCGCACGTGGAGGACGTGAGCAGCCGGGACAAGCGGCGGCTCTTCTTCGCGCGGGCGGCGAGCGGCGAGTACGACGCGATCATCGTCACGCACTCGGCCTTCGAGCGGCTGGGGATGTCCCGGGACTTCGAGCGCCAGTTCCTGGAGGCCGAGGTCGCCGAGTTCGAGGAGCTGCTGAAGGAGGCCATCGCCGAGGAGGGTGAGCGAAGCCTCACCGTCAAGCAGCTCCAGGTCGTGCTCCGGCAGTACGAGGCGCGGCTGGCCACGCTGGCGTACCGCGGCGGCAAGGACGAGAACCTCACCTTCGAGGAGCTGGGCGTCGACTGGCTCTTCATCGACGAGATCCACCTGTTCAAGAACGCCGCGACCAAGACCAAGATCGCCGGGATGCCGCGTGCCGCGAAGCCGTCCAAGCGCTCCAGCGATCTGATGATGAAGTGCGCGTGGCTGGAGTCGGTGCGCCCCGGGCGCGGCGTCGTCGGCATGACGGGGACGCTCATCTCGAACACCATTGCCGAGCTCCACGTCCACCTGCGCTACCTCGCGCCCGACCTCCTGCGCGAGTACGGCATCCAGCACTTCGACGCGTTCGCGGCGAACTTCATCCGGCGCACCTGGCAGCTGGAGCCGTCCCCGGACGGCGGCGGCTTCCGCATGCGGGAGCGGTTCCACTTCACGAACGTTCCGGAGCTGCTCGGCATCATCAGCCAGCGGATCGACATCCAGCTCGCGGAGTCGCTGTACGAGCCGCCGACCGCGTCCGACGACGAGCCGGTTCAGCCGGCCGGGCGGCCGGCGGAGCAGGCGCCGCGCGCGCAGCTGGCGCCGCCGCCGTCCACGCAAACGACCGCGTGGCCGCGCATCCGGGTGCGGGAGCGCGGCCCGAAGAAGCTCCTCCAGCTGCCGCGCCCGCGCCTCACCGGCGGCCGGCCCGAGGTCGTCTCCGCGCCGCCGTCGGAGGAGCTGCTGGCGTACACCGAGCAGCTGGTCATGCGCGCCGAGCGGATCCGCAGCTCCGAGTACGTGGACCCGCGGCTCGACAACATGCTGCTGGTCACGAACGACGGCCGGCGCGCCGCGCTCGACATGCGGCTGATCCACCCCGCGCTCCCGGACCGGCCGGATTCCAAGGTCAACCTGCTGATCGACGACGTCTTCCAGCGGTGGGAGTCCACGCGCCGCGACCGGGCCACGCAGCTCATCTTCTGCGACTTGTCGGTGCCGCGCTACGACGGCGGCTTCAGCGTGTACAACGACATCCGCGAGAAGCTCGTCGCGCGGGGGATCCCGCCGCGGGAGATCGCCTTCATGCAGGAGGCGACCAACCCGCGGAAGAAGGCCGCGCTGCAGGCCGCGATCCGCGCGGGCCAGGTCCGCATCACCCTGGGGTCCACCACGAACATGGGCACCGGGACCAACGTCCAGGACCGGATCATCGCGATCCACCACCTGGACGCGCCCTACCGCCCGAGCGATGTGGAGCAGCGCGACGGGCGCGGCGCACGGCGCGGGAACATCTGGCCGTTCATCACGATCCGGCGCTACGTCACCGAGCGGTCCTTCGACCTCTACGTCTGGAATCTCCTGCACTACAAGCTGGAGATGATCAACCGGGTGCTGATGGGCGACCCCAGCATCCGCGAGATCGCGGACAACGACTCCGTGACGCTGAGCTACGCCGAGGTGAAGGCGCTCGCCGCCGGCAACCCGCTGATCCTGGAGAAGGCCAGCGCCGAGGCCGAGATCGCGCGGCTCCGGCGCGCGCGCAATGCCTTCCTCGACCGGCAGGTCCGCGCCCGGGCGGAGCGGAAGGATTACCCTCGCCGGCTCGCCGCTGCCGAGGCGGCGCTGGCCACGGCCCGCGCGGACCTTGAGCGCCGGGTGACCACGAAGGGCGACACCTTCCGGATCATCGTCGACGGCCAGCTGTACACGACACGGCAGGAGGGCGGCGCGGCGATCCGGCGCCTCGTGGAGGAAGCCTGCCATGCCTCCCGCGACCGTGAGATCGTGCCCGTGGGGCACTTCGCCGGCTTCGATCTGCTGGCCGCGGTGCACCCGCGGATGGACACGGCGCTCATCCTGCGCGGACACCGCGACTACGAGCAGGACGTGCAGCTCTTCCAGTCGCCGGTGCACCTGGTCCAGAGCCTGGAGGCGATCCCGCGCCGGCTGGACGGCATCGTCGCGGGGTACGAGCACCAGGTGGCGTACCTTCGCACGCAGGTGGCGCAGCTGGAGGCGATCAGGGACGAACCGTTCCCGCAGGAGGAGAAGCTCAACGCGCTGGTGGAGCGTCTGCGCGAGATCGAGCGCTCGCTTCGCCTGAACGACCCTGGCGAGCGCCGGCTGGACCTAGGCGTCCTCGACGTGGCCTCGCTGGAAGAGGAGCCGGAGGATGAAACCGCAACCATGGCGATGGCAGCCTGACGTGCGCCGTCGCCTGACAACGGAGCCGGCGGGCCGCTGCGTCCGCCGGCCGGAGGATTTCATGGCGGGACAACCCATCCGCGAGAACGACGAAGCCAGGGGCCGCGGCCTCTGGGCCCGGGTCGCGTGGTCGGACGGCCCTGGCCGCGAGGCCGGCGAGGGCGTCGTCATCGAGCTGCTGGACCCCACCCGGGCGGACGGGCAGCTCCGGTACCGCATCGCAGTCTTCTTGGACGGCAAGCAGACTGCGGAGGAGATCGTGCTCCCCCACGGGGTTGTCTATCCCGTGCCCCGCTGGAGGGTGCACATGGACCGTGAGGAGCGGCTGCGGTACCACCGCGGCTCCACGCTCCCCTGGAACGAGCCGATTCCGGGTGAATGACGCCTGACGCGCGCCTCTCCCCGCGAGCAGGCGCCTAAGAAACGACGTGTAATTAAGCAGGC
>NZ_DASURI010000146.1:0-2309 GCF_036280135.1 Longimicrobium sp. | reverse complement strand
CTTAGGTTGGGGGCCACGCTGGTTCCGCCCGTCCATCCGCATCCGCCCCACCACCTCCGCGGTTCCAGCGGCACTCCCCGACCCGTTCGCTCCACCCCGTTCCGCCGGCGTGCGGCCCGCCGCCACGCCATCCGTTCATCGTCCCATCCCCGTTCACCCCGCAGGAGCCGTCCAATCATGTCGCAGTCCTCCGAAACCGTCACCTGCCCGTACGCCGCCGCCGCGCGCGAAGCCGCGGCCGCCCGCACCGAGGCGGACCTTTCCACCGAGAAGGGCGACCACGCCAGCCACGAGATCTGGCGCCAGGTGCAGCGCGGGCTGGTGTACCCGGCGCCGCACGCCATCTTCGCCACCTTCTGGCGCGCGCCGCGGGCCAAGGGCAGCCGCCGGCTGACGAAGAAGGTGCTGCGCCGCCTGGTGAAGGACGTTCGCCGCGAGATCCACCGCAACTACGGCAGCCGCAACACCACCGCCATCGCCGGCGTGGGCTTCGCGCTGTGGAAGGAGTGGTGCGCCAGGGACGGCACCCCCGTGCCCACGGGGATGGAGCTGCGCTTTCCGGACGGCACGGGCAGCCACTCGGCCGTGTTCGCGCGCTCCGGCGGCACCTTTGCCGACTCCGACGGCGACCTGTGGTTCCACGTGAAGTCGCTGGACCCGGCGCACTGCGAGGGCGTGCTGGAGTTCATCCGCCGCCGGCTGGAGGACGAGGAGCGCTGCGTGGATCCGTCGCGCACCGTGCACCAGTCCGCGGCCACCAAGAGCAACCAGCCCGACCACATGGGCGGCAAGGTGCTGGGGTGCCGCTTTAGCGAGAACCTGAATAACCCCACGGACCCCGTCAGCGTGCAGGGCAACGTGCTGGTGGGCTACGAGGACGCGGCGCACCTGGGCGCCAGCTTCGTGCTGACGCAGCGGTTCTTCATCAACTGGGAGCTCATCCTGAACATGAGCCCCGAGCAGATCGAGGACTTGGTGGGGCGCAGGACGGGCGACGACGTGCTCATCCCCTCGCGCGACACCCGCAGCCACATCCGCAGCTCGCGCGTGCAGGACGCCGCGGGCGACACCATGCAGCTGCTGCGGCTCTCGCTGCCGTTCGGCACGTCGCCGGCCCTGCGCACGAGCGACCTGGTGGCCAAGGGCGCCAGCCTGCGCGACGAGGAGGGCATCTACTTCGCGGCGTTCGCCCGCAGCGCGCGGGTGCTGGAGGAGATCCTGGACAGCCAGGTGGGCACGCACGACGGCTTTATCCGCGACCGGCTGCTGGCCAACGTGCGCGCCGACGTGGGCGGCCTGTTCTACATCCCCTCCGTGGCGGACCTGGGGCTGGAGCCCCGCGACCTGGGGCTGGGCGCCATCGACGCGCACGACGACACGCGGTGGGACCGCTTTCCCGGCGTGGACTGGCGCCGCCTGGACCGGCACTTCAGCGCCCGGTCCACCAACGGGCTGATGTTCTACAACCACAAGGACTACCTGTACGGCGTCTCCACCATGAAGGGCGAGCGCCGCCGCGCGTACGGGCCGCCCTCCAACCGCGTGCAGCGCCTGCTGGCCAACGCGTTCTCGCGCTGGCAGGACAACTGGTACTTCGACCGCCGCCAGCAGGAGCTCAAGCACCTGCGCGCGTACGTGGCCGAGGGCTACGGGCAGGCCAAGGCCGACGAGGTGATGGGGCTCTCCATCGCCGAGCGGATGGGGTGGGCCCACAAGGTGAGCCTGGGGCAGGTGTTCGCCAGCCACGCGTACGGATTCCGCGGCCGGCGCCAGACGCCCGAGGGCAACTGGATCAACGGCGCCGACACCTACCGCATCCACCCCGTGGAGCGCATCGTGGGCGCCACGCCCAACCTGGGGCTGGGCCAGGGCCGGTACGTGGTCGACTACACCCGCGACGACGAGCGCGAGGGGCACTTCTTCCAGAACCTGAGCTACGCGTCGGGCGTGGGCCACGTGGTGCCCGGGTTCCAGCGCGTGCTGGACGCCGGCCTGGGGGCGCTGATGGCGGACGTGGCCGCCCGGCGCGACGCGGCGGACACGGACAAGCGGCGGCAGTTCTACGCCGGCGTGCACCTGGCGCTGGAGGGCGTGCGCGACCACTGCCTGGCGTACGCGCGCCTGGCGGGCGAGATGGCCGCCGCCCTGCCCCGCACGCAGGCGGCCGAGCGCGCGAACCTGCTGGACATCCAGCGCCGGATGACGCGGCTTTCCGCCGAGAAGCCCGAAACCATGCTGGAAGCGGCGCAGCTCGTCTTTACCCTGCACTCCTCCCTGCACCTGATCGGCGAGCCCACGGCCATCGGGCG
>NZ_DASURI010000145.1:0-8918 GCF_036280135.1 Longimicrobium sp. | reverse complement strand
GCACCGTGGCGATTCCGCCCCGGTGCGTCGTCCACAGGTCCAGCAGCGGCAGGGCTTCGCGGTCGCGCAACTCGCTGACGCAGATGCGCTTGAACTTCTTGCGAAGCGCAATGGTGCAGAGGGCCGTCAGGTCCCAATGCTCCGGCTTCCGCAGGTTCACCACGTCCAGCCCGTCGCACCGGAGCTCCGGCGTATCCTCTAGAATGCCCACCCGGTCGCGCGGGCAGAGCTGCGCCATCTCCAGCAGGAGCGACCGCGCAAACGTCGTCTTGCCGCTATCCATCCAGCCGCAGACGACGATGTTCCAGCGGTTCAGCACGGCTTCGCGCAGGACCGCGCGGCGCCCGGCGCTGAGCGCGCCGGACGCCACCAGCTCATCCAGCGAGAAGGTGCGCGGCGGGGGCTTACGGATGTTGAAAGAGGGCGCTTCGACCAGCGGCGGGATCTCGCCCTGGAGGCGGGCGCGACGGAAGAACTCCATCGGCAGCTCCGCCGCGATGGAAGGATTCTCCCGCGTGAGGCTGACGCGGTGATGCGTGGCGACGGCGTTTAGGAACATCACCGCCCGCGCCGGTTCCAGCTCCAGCCCCGTATCGACCGCGCCGGCCGAGTACGTGTCTTTCCAGAGCTTCCCGTCAGGGTTCAGGTATACTTCCGTCACGTCGTCGTCGGCCAGCGCGTCGAGGACGAGACGACCTGCGTGCGAACTGGAGAAGTACGCAACGAGTTGTCGCGCGAACTTCTCAGCGGAAGTGGATTCGACGGACTGATGGACCGCCATGCGAAATCATCCGAGCACGGGTTTTCGACGGCGGGCCCGTTGGGCCCTTGGCTGTCGAACCGTACTAGGAGATTTAGAAAAGCGTTCTACGAAGGAATGAAGATTTTACGAGGGCGAGATGTAGGAATGAGCCATCTAGAACGATTGCAACGTGCAACAGGGTCCCGTATTCTGTTGCTGAAAACTGTTGCAGCATCTTGGAGGAAACGATGAATCAGGAGAGCGCATGACGTGGGGCGGGTTTATCGGCGGCGGGGGGGCGAGTGCGGAGCAGAATGGTCGTACGCTTGTAAAACAAAGAAGGCGAGCCAATAGGGCTCGCCTTCTTTGTGCTATCGCGCCCTGTAAACGCGTTCGGTAGAGTCCGTGGGGAATCTCTCCCGCAGGTGCAGAACCGTCTGGTCCAGCACCCGGCGAACCTCCGGGCGCCCAGCGGCGGGAAACGTGCCGGCGAGCTGAGTGAGCAGGTACTCGGTCAGATCCTCTGCGTCATCCGCCTGTTGTGTTGTGTACCATCGGTGGAGTCGCAGAATAGTCGGCCGGTACGGCCTTGTTCCGTTCAGGAACTTGCTCAGGCCAGTCGGGCTCATGTCCACTTCCCTGGCTATTCCGCGCAGAGTTCCACGACCCTCTGCTAACCGCCTAGCGATTTCGGCACGCGCGGTGTCGATCACGAATACTTCTTCGATGTTAACTATGTTCATGGTGAGCATAGTAAACACCTATCTGCTCGACTGCAAGCGTTACGCCTTGGTCCCCAATCAAGCGGTCATCTGATCCGGTAGATCGGATGCCGCCAAGCGTATATACTCGAGGTCGGCTGCCTGTGGGGAGGGGAATCAGACAAGGAGACAACATCGTGCACGGCATACTCGAACATCACCTGGAATACGAGCAGCTGCGCGCCACCCTGCGTTTCGTCATCGGCGTGTGTGGGAACCCCCGCTACCACATCGCGCAAGAAATCGGTATCGCGGACCGGAGCCTACGCGATTTCCTTCGCGGCGCGGAACCCAGCCCTGACGCTCTGCGGAGCCTATGGTCCTGGCATCAGAGCGAGGACGTACTTACGCATGTGCTCCCTGAACAGGCCGCACTCTCAGTTTTAGTAGCCACGCTGCCTCTCACGGAGCGAGAAGCCGCCCGCGAGCGGCTGGTGCGCTGGTGCCGTGCAGCAGCGCTTCGGCGCGGCGTACCGATCCCAAAGTGGATCGCGACAGAAATGGCCGGGTGGCAGCAGATGCGGCGGTATCGCCGCAATCGTCGCTCATGATCGGAGTTGGCCGCAGTTTGACCTCACCCCGCGCAGTCCTGCCGCGTATCGTCCAGAAACGGGCGTAGCTCTCGGTGGAGTACGGCTCGCGCACGCATGAGACGCGTTCTCACCGTCACAGGGCTTATCCCGAGCTGATTCGCGATTTCGGCCGGTGTGTCACCGCGCAGCAGACCCAGGACCACCTCCCGCTGCGGCTGCGGCATTTTAGCCGACGCGACCCGATGGACGGCGCGGGCCAGCTCCCGGTACTGCGTGTGCCTGTCGGCCGCCGTGGGGCCTGGGATCGCATCCGCGGACTGCTCCGGCGCCATGCGCCGGTTGTCCCGCGCACTCTGCGCGTACGCGGTGCGCGCGAGGTTGTAGGCGACCGTCACGATGTAGGGGTGTGCCCGCGCCGCGTCGATGTTGGGGAGCGCGCGGTGGATGCGGACGAGCGCGGCCTGCGCCAAGTCTTCGGCAGCGTCGAACGGCATGGTACGAGAGAAGAACGAAACGAGGGCGGGGCGGAGCGCCGCGAGAAGGGCGTTCACGGAGAGTTCGGTTCCTGCCGACTGCGCCGTCGCAACGAGCTGCGCGAGCGTGTCAGGCGACGGCCAAGTCGTTGGGTACTGCTGCATACGTCCCACTACTTCCCGCGCACGTGTGTCCATCGGTGTGGCGCGGGGGACCGGCGCCCGGCGCTTTCAGCACCGCCCCCCTTTCCGCTTACTGCGGGTTCCGGCGCCGCCGGTGTCGGCGTCCGAATCCCCCGCCCGCCCCTTCGCCGGAGGGCGGAGGTTGAAGTCCCGTCTGTGGCGTTGGAACCGTCCCGCGTAGCAGGTGTCGAGCGGGGGGTGACAACTGCCCCTAGTCCGACTTTCGCCAAGCATTCAATTTCGCGCTACGCACCAATCGGTACGAGTCGCTGGTTAGCTAACACTGTTTTCACGCCACTCTCCGAGCGCACGAAGGATCGGCACCAGTTGCGCGCCGGACGGGGTGATCCCGTACTCAACGTGCTTGCGATGGCCCGGCTTTACGAAGCGGGCGAGCAGCCCGTCCGACTCCAACTCCCGCAGCACTTCCGTCAGAACCTTGTAGGGCACGGAGGAGAGCCGCGCGTGCAGTTCCCCATACCGAAGGCCTCCCCCGGCCAGTTCCAGCAACACTGAGGCTTTCCACCGTTTCCGCACTACATCCAACGCACTCTCCACGGGTGCGCTTCCGTTTCGCCGTCGTTCGTTCATGGAGTGTCCCCGGTCCGGTCGCGAGCCCCCCTCACTTCCCCGCTGGGCTTGCCAAGTGCTTGTTCCAGGTTGGAGCCCGTTGGAACTTCTTCCGTTTACCAGAACGTGCGACTCAGAGTTTCCCTTGGAGAATCCACCACAAACAAAACGGGACCGCCCCACGAGATTCGCGGGGCGGTCCGATGCGACCGGCCGATCGGAGGACGCTAGCTAGTGCGAACTGGCCATTTCCGATTCGTAAATGCCGACGAGGCGGCGATAGCCCAAGTCCCCGAGGAGCGTGCGCAGTGCTTCGCACTGGTTACGCTGCTGATCGAATAGACGCCCCGTGCCATTGGCCTCCGGCGGGAGACCATACGCGGCAGCCCACAGGTTCCGCTCCATCTGGGCGCCTTCCATAACGTGCGCATCCCCTGCCAGCCACCAGAGGACTTCCCCCGCGGTGGGCGGAGCGTCGTCCGTCGCCGGCTTCCAGTAAACTACCTGCGCGGTCACGTCCGCGCCTGGTCTGCGCAGCGTGACGTGGTAATGCACCTCCGCCTCATCGAGCGTCACAGTCATGTCGCGCGGGGCGATCCCAATGGGCTGTGCCGCAATCTGGATTTCGCACGAGTTCGCGAACGCGTCAAACTGCTCGTTCATCTCGACTTGGAAGGCTGGGGAAACAGGTGCCACCCCTGACAAATCCCAAGCTAATGAAGGCCACTCAACGGCGTAAGGGTTTGAGGACGAAGTTTACGCATCTGGCTAAGCCAGCAGTCCAGCGCCCGGCGCAACTAGCGCCGCTACGTTCATCTTTTCTCCTGCTCCGTCATCATCGACCTCACGACGAGCGAAGCCAACGTTCTGCTTCTCCCCGTGTTTCAATTCGGAAAATCTATACCTTGAGGAAACGGGGCAGGAGCGTCGATGGAACGAGCGTCGGACGGATGGGCGTCGGAGGATGCGACGGTAGTTGGTGGTGCGTCCATACATCCATCCGCACATCGCAGAAGCGAGAGGGACTGCCGAACGTTCGGCCGCCCCCTCTTACTTTGCGTTTAGCGGCTTCCGCCGCCGATGAACCCTCGCCACGCCATCGCTCCACCCACCCCTTCCGTTCAGTCGTCCGTGAGCCCATGCAGGCGGCTCCGTTCCACGCGGGCGTGGGCGCCTTCCATATCAGTTTCATCAAGTCGCTCCGCAGACTACCCCGCTCCTCATCCGGCAACGACTCTTTATGAGCCACGTCCGGGGCGTTGTCCGCCCGTGCACGCATGTGCCGGTCATACCGGAAGAGGTTCCGCATCGGGTGCTTTCTCTCGGTGGCTACACTCGGCAGAGTCACGTCAGCGCGCGTCCCGGCCGAGGCTTCCGGGCGCGGCGGCGGACTGCCGGGCGCGCGGCATAGAACGCACCGCACCTATCGCCAAGTACGGCCCTACGGGGGCGCGGTTGCCCCGTGCAGGTCCACGGCGCGGGATGGTGTGCAATGAATATCTCTGAGCGGATCAACGTATGGCGGCAAGACGCCGCCGTAATGCGCCGTTGGGGCGCGGAGGAAGCCGCCCAGGTGCTTGAACGGGCGGCGGCGGACTTGGAGGAGGACGTGCAGCGCACGGCATCCGCCGTACTCATCCACCCGGCCGCAACGGCAGACTTGCCCGAGCTGGTGGAAATGCGCGCCGCCGTGGCCCTGTCAGGGTACACGCGCGGGCACCTCCGGCGGATGATGGTTGCCAAGACGTTGACCAACTACGGCACGGAAGCCCGCCCTTTGCTTCGCGCGGCTGAACTGCCGCGCAAACCGGGCTATATGCCGTCCCGTCAGGATGCAGGCGAGGTGCAATAGTGGCAATGCCCTGTGCAATGCGTGCAATAACTGCAACCCCGAGGGAAGAACGGGAGGGGGTGTCGCTGGTGTTTTCCTTACAAAACACGGCGTGCACCCGCAATGTCGCCCTTGATTATTGCAGACAAACCCGCTATATTAGGGGTGTAGGTTGCGCGTGCGCGTCCGATGGAGAAAGCGAGCATTCCCATGGCGCGCATTAAGAATCAAGCGTGGAGCTACAACGCGGGCGAGCGCGGCACCAACTGGTGCCGGGCGTACGAGAAGTCTAAGGGCGGAATCATCCTGCTGGAATGGTTTGAGGATGCCTTAGACGAGCAGGGACAGCCTTGCCGGAACTCGGAGACGGGGACGGTCATAAAGGTCCGTAGACGCGAAAGCGTGGGCCACAGGGACCGCGACAAGGCCGAACAGGCCGCCAAGGACAAGGCAAAGGCGCTACTCTCGGAATCGTCCACCGCACGCGTTACGTCGCTCCGGCAACTGCTGAACCGCTATCTAAAGGAGGTGACGCCGACCAAGCAGCAGAGCAAGCAGCTACGCGACCCCCGATCCGTTCGCGTGTTTCTGGCCTACTTGCAGGACCGGGCCAACGCAGGGGAGAAGGAGCGCGGGCCGGAGCGGCACCCGTCCACGCTGGATAGTAAGGATTGGACCGGGTTCATTGCGGCACGAGCGGCGGGGACAATCACCGGGTGGAAACGGCAGTGCAGGAACAACCAGATCCGCGACGACCTGAAATTCCTTGTCGCGGTCCTCAATTGGGCCAGCGCAGCCGACGAGACGGAGCCCCACTTTCTGCAACTCAACCCGTGGCGTGCAGAGCGCCGCAGAGCGCAGAAGATGAGAATGCCGAAGGAGAAGGACCCCCAGCGGCCCGGAATCAGCGACGAGCAGCACGACGCGCTGATGCGGCACTCCCCGAACTGGCGGTTTGCGCTGGTGGCCGTACTTTGTCGCGAGACGCTGCACCGCGCGAACTCCGTGCGGCAGCTCCGAAAGCAGGACGTGGACCGGAAGCGGGGCCGCATCACGTGGCCGGGACAGTACGACAAGGCGGGGCGCAGGCTGGTTACCCCGCTGTCGCCCGAAGCTGAGGAAGCGTTGGACAGCATGCCCACGCCGACCGTACTTTCGCCTTGGTTGATCCCGTCCGAGCAGGACCCCGGCAAGCCGGTTTCACGGGCCGTGCTGAACAACTGGATGCAGCAGGCCAAGAAGGCGGCAGGGGTCGAGGAGGAGCGCGTAGGGTTCCACGCCTACAAGCGGGCGGGCGTGCGGACGGAAGCCTTCGGCCAATTCCGCGACAAGCTGCGGGAGCACCTGACGGGCACGACGGCCGAAACGCTCCGCGAAGTGTACGACGACGTAACGTACGAGGAGCTTGCCGAAGCGATGGAATTGCTTCGGAAGTCACGCAGAAGGGCCTAAAAGGCTCTTTGACACCAAGTGTTGACACCCTCGCTTTTTGAGGCTGGACGGGAGAGTGCCGTAAGTGGCACACAGGAAAGGACTTAGCAGGCGTCGCGGCGCCTGCGTGCCCCGCCCGGTTCAACCCCCCCCAGGGGTTTTGGGGGAGGTGGGCGAGCTCCGCGAGCCCGGAGGGGGCGCTCGCGCGGAGTCTGCCACGCACTCAGGACCACGCCTGAGAGACGCATCAGTCGCTCTCCGGCAATCCGCGATGCGCCTCGCCTTGGCTCGGCGAGAACGCCGAGGGAGCGCCGTCCTCCGCCGCGCGTCCTGCATCTGCCGGAAGCGAAAGGCGCCGCCCGGCTGATGGCCGGGCGGCGCCTCGATCCCACTCACGCACTGACGCACTCACGCACTAACGCACTTCAGTTCACTCCGGCAGGCGCACGTTCACGATGCCGTTCTCGCCCGTGGGATAGACGATGCGCAGGGAGATGACGTCGCCCGCGCCCTTGCGCTCCACGGCGCGGCTGAACGCGGCCACGTCGCGCACCTCCTGGCCGTCCACCGCCTGGATGCGCGTGCCTTCGCCGATGCCGTAGCGCGCGGCGGCGCTGTAGTTGGCGACGTCCGTCACCACCAGCCCCGTGGCGTTGGCCGGCAGCTTGTACCGGTCCGCCAGCTCCGGCGTGAGCACCGACACGCCCACGCCCAGCTTGGTGGCCTTCTCCGACTCCGGCGCGGGGCGCGCGGGACCCTGCCCCGTCGTCTCCTGGCCGGCCGTGGGCGCCTCCATCAGCCGCACCTCCACGCTGCGGCGCTCGCCGTAGCGAATCACGTCCAGCCGCACCGTCTCGCCCGGCTGGCGCGTGGCGATCATCCGCTGGAACTGGCCCACGCGCTCCACGGCTCGCCCGTCCACGCCCACGATCACGTCGCCCTGGCGAACGCCGGCGGCGCGCGCGGGGCTGCCTTCCGGAAAGTCCTGCGCCACCACGCCCTGGATGCGCTCCAGCCGGTACACCTCGGCGTCCTCGGGGCGCACGTTGGTCACGCTGATGCCCACCGCCGGACGGCGCACGCGGCCGTGGCGGATGAGGTCCTCGGCCACCTTGCGGGCCAGGTCGATGGGCACCGCGAAGCCGTAGCCCGCGTACAGCCCCGTGGGCGACGCGATGGCGCTGTTCACGCCCACCACCTCGCCGCGCAGGTTCACCAGTGGGCCGCCGGAGTTGCCCGGGTTGATGGGCGCGTCCGTCTGGATGAAATCCTCGATGGCCCAGTTGCGGTTGGTGCCCGCGTTGCTGCCGATGAGGTTGTTGAGCGAGCGGCCCTGCGCGCTCACGATGCCCGACGTGACCGTGGTGCCCAGGTCCAGCGGGTTGCCGATGGCCAGCACCCACTCGCCGATGCGCACGCCCTCGCTGCGGCCCAGCCGCACGGCGGGGAACCGCTCGCCCTCGATCTTGATGACGGCGATGTCCGTGAGCGGGTCGCGGCCCACCAGGCGCGCGGGCAGGTTGCGGTTGTCCTGCAGCACCACGTTGATCTGGTCGGCGTCGGCCACCACGTGGTTGTTGGTCATGATGTAGCCGTCTTCCGAGATCAGGAAGCCCGACCCGCTGGCCTCCTGCGGCACCTGCGGCCCCTGCTGCTGCGGGAACGGAAAGCCGAACGGCATCTCCATCTCCTCGTCCTCGTCCGGCTGCCCGCCGCGGCGGGGGCGGGCGCGGGGCGTGCGCTCCGTCTCGATGCTCACCACGGCCGGCGTGACCGACTCGGCGATGCTGATGAAGGCCTGGCTGAGCTCCTGGACGGGCCGCACCTCCGACGACGACGGGCGGTCGGGGGTCTGCAGCAGCGTGGCCGCGTGCGAGCCGGTGGTCCAGTCCAGGCCGCTCGCGAGCAGAACGCCGCCCGCGAACGCCCCTGCCGTCACACCCACCAGCTTGAGCTTTGCACGTACCGGATCGAGCATGATGTTGCGACTCCCGTCGTTGTCTCGTCAGTGCACCGGGGGGATTACGCCGAACGTATTATCGCGCACGAGGCGTCCTTCGCGGAAGCCCCACGGCATTAGACGGCCGTTAGCTCCGTCCGCGCCCGTGCGAGATGGGTGCCAAGTGCCAAGTACCAAGTGCCAAGTACCAAGTAACAGGACGTGTGATCCGGAGTTGGTTGGAGACCTGCGTCCGCGAAGCGTCATCCTGAGGGAGCGCCGCGCATAACCTGAACGCACACAGGGTTCTGGCGCGACCGAAGGATCTGGCGTGCGAAGCGACAGGCCGGCTCCATGCCTCGGAACCGGCTTGTCGCTTCGCCGGCAAGATCCTTCGTCGCCGCCTTGGATCGCGCACAGGCACAGTCGGCGCGGCGGCTCCTCAGGATGACGCT
>NZ_DASURI010000144.1:0-7718 GCF_036280135.1 Longimicrobium sp. | reverse complement strand
GGCGTGGGGTCGGGCATGGGAGTGCGTGAGTGCGTGAGTGCGTGAGTGCGTGAGTGCGTGAGTGCGTGAGTGCGTGAGTGCGTGAGTGCGTGAGTGCGTGAGTGCGAAAGTGCGAAAGTGCGAAAGGCTTGGGCGAGTTCGCGCGGAGGAGGTGGGTGTCTACCGCGGGCGAGAGCCCCCACCCCCCGGCCCCCTGTCCCCGCTTCGCGGGGGAGGGGGAGAACTGCATCGCGGCTGATGGCTTGGCGCCGCACGAATTCCTTGCCTGGACCGTGTGCACCCCACTGCACTCGCCCGGTCTCGACCCGTCGGCGAAGGCCGACATCGCGTAGTCAGAGCCGCGATTTCAATCGCCGGGGGTGTGCGCACGGGCTCCGCTGTTCCGCGCGGATCCATGCTCGCTCGCACCCCGCCGACGCGCGGTGCCCGCCCCCGCGCCCCGGGCCCGGTTCGAAGTGTATACCCTCTCCCGCGCAGTTTGCGGGAGAGAGACGCGAGGAACGAGCGGGGTGAGGGCCCGAGCGGGTGAGGGCCCGAGCGGGGTGAGGGTCCGCCTCCGCTCCCCGCCCCGCCCTACGCCTCCGCCTCCCGCTTCCGCCCCAGCCGGGGCAGCACCACGGCCAGCAGCACCACCGCCAGCAGCAGCCGGAACCCGTACTGCACGTACGGCGGCTGCCCCGCGGGCGTAAACGTGGGCAGCAGGTACAGGTCCGCCATCAGCAGCGCGCCGGCCGTCAGCGCGATCAGCAGCCCCAGGACCAGCGGGTTGGGGCGCGCGTCCACGGCCGCGTGCGTCTCGTCGTCGATGCGCACGTGCCGCGTCTCGCGCAGCAGCAGCGTGCCCAGCACGAACGTGATCATCGCCACCGTCACGGGATAGATGAGCCCCGCGTACTGCGCCGCCACGGGAAAGCCGTCCGGGCGCGCCGTGGCCATGGTCACCATGGCCGTGGCGATCACCGGAAGAAATCCCCCGAAGTAGCCGTTGCCCACGTGGTACGGCAGCGACACCGACGTGTACCGCACCCGCGCGGGAAAGCTCTCCACCAGGAACGCGGCGATGGGCCCATACACGATCGTCACGAACAGCACCAGGACGAACACGCATGCCGTGAGCCCCACCGCGTTGTACGTGCCCCCCGCCGGCGTGAACCCCCACATCAGCTTGAAGACGGGGATGGTGAAGATCGCGGCCAGCAGGTTGCCCGCCATCATCACCTTCTTGCGCCCGATGCGGTCCGACAGCGCGCCGAACACGATGAAGAACGGCGTGGCCAGGGCCAGCGCCACGGCGATGATCGTCCGCACGTCCACGAACTCCACCTTGCCCACGTTCTCCAGCCACGTGAGCGCGTAGAACTGGCCCGTGTACCACACCACGGCCTGCCCCGCCGCCGCGCCCCAGAGGACGATCAGCATCGTCTGCCACCGCCCCGCGCTGCCGAAGCTCTCCGCCACGGGGCGCGTGCTGGTCTTGCCGCTGGCCTTCATCCGCGTGAACAGCGGGCTTTCCTTGAGCCGCACGCGGATCACGAGCGACACCAGCACCAGCACGGCGCTCAGCAAAAAGGGGATGCGCCAGCCCCACGCCTCCCACGTTTCCGTGTCCATCGCGGAGCGCACGGCCAGGATGACGAGGAGCGACAGGAACAGGCCCAGCGTGGCCGTCGTCTGGATGAACGCCGTGTAGAAGCCGCGCCGGTTGTCGGGCACGTGCTCGGCCACGTACGTCGCCGCGCCGCCGTACTCGCCACCCAGCGCCAGACCCTGGACCAGGCGCAGCAGCAGCAGGATGAGGGGCGCGAAGACGCCGATGGTGGCGTACCCCGGCAGCAGGCCGATGACGAACGTGGCGCCGCCCATGATCAGCAGCGTCACCAGGAACGCGTACTTGCGGCCCACCAGGTCGCCGATGCGCCCAAAGAACAGCGCGCCGAACGGACGCGCCGCGAACCCGGCCGCGAACGTGGCCAGCGTCTGCAGCAGCGCCAGCGTGGTGTTGCCCTGGGGAAAGAAGTGCCCCGCGATGAGCGTGGCCAGCGATCCGAAGATGTAGAAGTCGTACCACTCGATCATCGTCCCCACGGCCGAGGCGAGGATCACCTTCCAGATCGTCGCGCGGTCGGCGGGCTCGTGGGCGGCGTGGGCGTGGACAGCGGCTTCTGCCATCGGGGTTCTCCAGGGGGATGGATGCGCGGCGGGAGGGCGTTTGCGTGCCCCCGGCGCCGCGCGTAGCTTGGCGAGCGAACGTCCGTTCCTGCGTCGATGCAACACGATTGCCGCCGCGCCCGCGTCCGGCAAGCCCGTCGTGCGCCGCGCGGGCGTACGGCGCTTGCAGCAACGTCCCGGAGCCGCGGCGGATTTTCGGTCCGCCGCCGTTCCGATCCAGCATTCAGCACCAAGCTCCGCCACGGGAGATCCGGATGGCCTCCACCGAGCAGACCCTCGACTCGCTCCTGCAGGAAGACCGCTCCTTTCCGCCGCCGCCGGCGTTCGTCGCGGCCGCCAATGCGAACGACCCCGCCATCTATGCGCAGGCGGCCGCCGATCCGCGGGCGTACTGGGAAGGGTGGGCCAAAAAGCTCCACTGGTTCAAGCCGTGGGAGCGCGTGCTGGAGTGGAATCCGCCGTACGCAAAGTGGTTCGTGGGCGGAACGCTGAACGCGTCGTACAACTGCCTGGACCGCCACGTGGAGGGCGGCAAGGCCCAAAAGACGGCGCTGCTGTGGGAGGGCGAGCCCGGCGACAAGCGCGCGTTCACCTACGCGGAGCTGCACGCGGAGGTATCCAGGGCGGCGAACGCGCTCAAGAAGCTCGGGGTGAAGAAGGGCGACCGCGTGGCCATCTACCTGCCCATGATCCCCGAGGCCGCCATCGCCATGCTGGCCTGCGCGCGGATCGGCGCGCCGCACAGCGTGGTCTTTGGCGGGTTCAGCGCCGAGAGCCTGCGCGACCGCATCCGCGACGCCGAGGCCCGCGTGCTCATCACGGCCGACGGCGGATACCGGCGCGGGGGCATCGTCCCCCTCAAGCGCGCGGCCGACGAGGCGCTGGAGGAGCAGGGCGGCTGCCCCACCATCGAGCACGTGCTCGTCGTAAAGCGCCACGTGGACGGCGAGGCCGTGGGCGGCGCGGCGATGAAGGACGGCCGCGACCGCTGGTGGCACGAGGTGGTGGACGCCGAGTCCGCCGCGTGCCCCGCGGCGGAGATGGACGCCGAGGACCTGCTGTACATCCTCTACACGTCCGGCACGACGGGCAAGCCCAAGGGAATCATGCACTCCACGGGCGGCTACCTCACCCAGTGCCTGGCGACCACCAACCTCGTCTTCGACCTCAAGGACGACGACGTGTACTGGTGCACGGCCGACGTGGGCTGGGTCACGGGGCACTCGTACATCGTCTACGGCCCCCTGGCCAACGGCGCCACGGTGCTCATGTACGAGGGCGCGCCCGACTCGCCGGACCGCGGGCGCTTCTGGCAGATCATCCAGGACTACAGGGCGACCATCTTCTACACGGCGCCCACGGCCATCCGCGCCATCATGAAGTGGGGCGAGGCGTGGCCGGCGAAGTACGACCTATCGTCCCTCCGACTTCTCGGGACCGTGGGCGAGCCCATCAACCCCGAGGCGTGGGTGTGGTACCACCGCAACATCGGCCGGGAGCGCTGCCCCATCGTGGACACGTGGTGGCAGACGGAGACGGGCGCCATCATGATCACCCCTCTCCCGGGCATCACCGAGACGGTGCCGGGCAGCGCCACGACGCCGTTTCCCGGCATCCGCGCCGACATCCTGTCCCTGAACGGCGAGCGCATCCCCACGGGCGGCGGGTTCCTGGCCATCCGCGACCCGTGGCCATCCATGCTGCGCGGCATCTGGGGCGATCCCCAGCGCTTCGTGGAGACGTACTGGAGCAAGTGGGACGGGCAGACGGTAGGCGCGGGCGACGACGCGCAGCCGGGCGCCAGCGTGTACTTTCCCGGGGATGGCGCCAAGCGCGACGACCGCGGCCACTTCTGGGTCATCGGCCGCATCGACGACGTGCTGAACGTGGCCGGCCACCGCATCGGGACCATGGAGGTGGAGTCGGCGCTCGTCGACCACCCCGCCGTGGCCGAGGCGGCCGTCGTGGGCAAGGCGCACGAGCTCAAGGGGCAGGCCGTGGCCGCGTTCGTCACGCTCAAGGAGGGGCACGAGGCCACGGACGCGCTGAAGAAGGAGATCAGCGACCACGTGGTCAAGAAGATCGGGGCCATCGCGCGGCCGGACGCCATCCTGTTCGCGGGCGACCTGCCCAAGACGCGTTCGGGCAAGATCATGCGCCGCCTGCTCAAGGACATCGCCGAGGGCCGGGCCCTGGGCGACACGACGACGCTGGCGGACCCGTCCGTCGTCGCGCGCCTCAAGGACGACTACGAGTCCAAGGAAGGCTGATCAACAACGAGGCACGTCACACCACGCGGGCCCTGATCCTTCCGGATCCGGGCCCGCGCTTCGTTTCGCCTTTTCGAGCGTCCAAGCGCCGTTCGCTGCGGCGCCATATCAAATCCGCATGAACACTGCGCATAGGCGTTGATTTCCTGAGGGAGCGCCCGCGCGGGACTCGCCCGCTCACAAGGCTGGGGGTGCGACCGAAAGGATCTCCTTCGCGGGGCAGGGACTTCGCTGCTCAACCGGGTCCTTACCGGGGCGGGAAGATCCTTCGGGGCGGCACGCATCCGTGCACGGTCGAGTTCGCGAGGGCCCCTGCATAGAAAGAGAGGCTAGTCATGGGCGTGTGGCAGGCTCCGCGCGAGCGCCCCCTCCGGGCTCGCGGAGCTCACCCACCTCCCCCCAAAACTCCTGGGGGAGGTTGAAATGCGCTTTCATCCCACGTGGTGCGCGCAGGGCCGAATGACTCAGGAAAACAACCGCGTTCCGGATCCGGGCTCAGGGCCAGGCTTTCAAACGTGCGACGCACCGGCTGGGAGAAAACGCGGCGGGATGTCCATCCCATCCTTCTGCCACACGCGGCCCGGGACGCAATCCCGGCGTCCCGCCCAAGGCCGCGCTCCTCCCTTTCACGGATGGTGATTCATGCCCAGGAAGCGGAATGTGATGATCGCCTCGCTCTCCACGTCCGAGAGCGACCTGCGCGCAGCCAAGAAGGAGTGGTCAACCCGGCTGCTCGGCTCCCGTCCCGGGGCGGCGTTCGGCGCGTTCGCCGCAAAGTCACCCGCGCCCGAGAGCAACGTGGTGGGCGTGGGGATGGGCGAGAAGTACGCGGGAGATCAGCCCACGGGCGTGCTGGCGCTCAAGTTCCTGGTGGTGCGCAAGTATCCCGAGGGGCAGCTTTCCGCCGGCGAACTGCTGCCCAGGCAGGTAGACGGCCTTCCCGTGGACGTGGAGGAGGTAGGGGTGCTGCGGCGGCAGAAGTCCGCCGCACCCGCGCCGCAACTGACCATTCCCAACCCCCGCACGCGCATCCGTCCCGCACGGTCCGGGGCCTCCATCGGGTTCGTGTCGCCCATGACCCGGATGGCCGGCACCCTTGGCGCGCTGGTGACGGACGGCAAGGAGCTCTATCTTCTGAGCAACAGCCACGTCATCGCGGACGAAGGCAGGCTCGCGGCCGGCACGCCCATCGTTCAGCCGGGCACACTGGACGGGGGAGCGCCGGGAGACGCCATCGCGGAGCTGACCCGTGCCGTGCCGTTCGCAACTACGGGCAACGTGGTGGACGCCGCTATCGCCCGGGTCATCAAGGGCGAGGACGTCTCGCGCGACGTCCTGCACATCGGCCCGGCCAGCGGCGTGACGCGCGCAAGCGTGGACATGGCCGTGCACAAGTTCGGGCGCACGACATCGTACACGGTGGGGAGGGTCACCAGCGTGGAAACGGACGTGAACGTGGAGTACGACACGGGCGTGTTCCGCTTCGACGACCAGGTCATCATCGTGGGGCGCGGTGGCAAGCCGTTCAGCGCTGCCGGCGACTCGGGCTCGTTGATCCTCGAGCGCGGGACCAACCTTGCCGTGGGGCTGCTGTTCGCGGGCTCGTCCAGCCACACCGTGGCCAATCACCTCGATGTGGTGCTTCGCAAGCTCAAGGTAAAGCTCGCCTGACGTACCCCAGGAGATCGGGATGGCAGACATTCGCTCCGTAAAACGCAAGTACTCGCCTGAGCTGCTGGACCGCCAAGGGGTTGCTGGCCTGGGAATCGAACGAGACGAGGCCGGGGCGGAAGTGCTTGTGCTGCACGTTTCCACCCGCGATCCCCGCGTGCTGGCGGATCTGCCGCGAGAGCTGGACGGATATCCGCTCCACATCGTTCAGAGCGGAACGTTCCGGAAGCTGGACTGATCTCAAGCCGGTACCGAGGGCCGCGCCCTGGGCGACACCACGACGCTGGCGGACCCGTCCGTCGTCGCGCGCCCCAAGGACGACTACGAGTCCAAGGAAGGCTGATCCGCTCGACACCGCGTGAAAGAGGCCGGCGCCCCCCTGTCTGGGGGCGCCGGCCTTTTTCAATACGTTGATCCCATCGCCGTCATGGCGCTTGGTGGGTGGCCACGATTCAAAACGCTTGACGCAATCCACCTCGCTGGATATCTGTGCTTTCCGTCAGAATTCCCACTGTTTCATTCTTCCGGAGCCCGATCATGCGCATCTCACGACTCCTCTGGGCCGTGTTTGCTGCCGTGCTGGCGTTTCCCGCCGGAGCCCGCAGCCAGAGTACCGGTGAGCTGGTGGTTACGTACGCTGGCACGGGCACCGATGCTCGCTTCAAGTCCTGTTCGTTCACGATCGACGACTCACTGCCGGACAGCCTCTTCACGAACTCGGTCCTGGTGCGATTCCAGGATTCATTGAAAGCGCCCCTGAAAGCTCCCTACAACATGCGGCTGCAGGTCGGGGCGCGTGACACGCAACGCGTCGCGACAGGTGCCGATACGGTTCGATTGGTCCTCGTCCGTTCGGCGTTACGAGGAAGCGAGGTCCGGCTGATCCGCGAGGGCGAGACGGGCGCCATCTGCGCTCACCGCGTGGAGGAAGAGGAAGGTGGAGAGATCGACCCTGCGTTTCAGCTCCTGGCCGGCGTGGAGTTCCTGAGCGTGGACGGGTTCGAGGACCGCGAGGTGCACATTCCCGCCACGGCGCAATGGATCATCCCGGTCCACGTGAGAGAGCCGAAGCAGCCTAGCAGAACAACGTCCTTCGGGGCAGCCTTCTGGCAGAGGCTCACCCACTGGTACGGAAACCCGTATGCCCTCCTGACGACTTCGGCCGAGTTCACACGCGTTCCGGGACAGGAGTTCAACTACGCGTGCGCACCCACCACCATCCTGCGCACCGTCGATCCCGAGACGGTGGCGGGTACGCGGTGTAGCGCCAACCAACCTAGGGGGACCGACTCGCTCACGGTGTTCAGGGAAGCATTCGGGGATACGACGTATTCGACCTTGAGCGCGTGGCGCATCACCTCCAGCTACCGGCACGAAGGCAACCTGGGCTGGGCGGACAACGACGTGTATGCCGGCCCCCTGCTTATCCTGGGACTGCAGACTGACCCGGGAATCGGGGCGCCCGATTTTTTCTGGTACTACACGCTGGGACTCAGCCTGACACAGGTAGAAATCACCGATGAGGGGTTCACCGAGCGATTCAACCTGCAGGCGGCGTGGGGACGGTCACCCAACTACGCCGAGAAGGTGGTCATCCTTCCGGACAGC
>NZ_DASURI010000143.1:0-6705 GCF_036280135.1 Longimicrobium sp. | reverse complement strand
GCGGGAGATTTGTGCGGAGGCATGGGACCCCGTCGCTGCGCGACGGGGGGCCCTCTCCCCCGACCGCCTTTTTGCTCGTTCCTCGCAACGGCGGTCGACCCCTCCCCCAACTTCGGGGGAGGGGTTGGCGCGGGGGCGGGTTCCGCGCGCGGAAGTCGGCCCGTGCTGAGGCTGGGGTTCTCCCCCTCCCCCGCGAAGCGGGGGCAGGGGGCCGGGGGGAGGGGGCCCTCGGCGGGCGAAACACACTCCGCCATCCAGCAGGATCCCGGAGCCCGCGATGAAGTTCTCCCTTCCCCCATTCTGTTTATGGGGGAAGGGTCGGGGATGGGGGGCGCTCGCCCTTCGCGCGTATCCATCCCCGATCCGCTGATCTCTCCCGTGCTGGAATCGTTTCCACCGCCGGATGCCCCGCCGAATCCCCGGCGCGAGAGCCGGAGGGTGTCGCCTACCAGCGCGGGTGCACGCTCTCGCGGAACCAGCGGTCGTACACGGCGCGCACGTGCTCCATCTGCGCGTCCGTGAGCGGCGGAAGCTCGGCCGCGCGGACGTTGTCCTCGGCCTGCCGCGTGTTGCGCGCGCCGGGGATGACCGTGGTCACCTCGGGGAACATCAGGATCCAGCGCAGCGCCAGCTGGGCCAGCGTGGCGCCCTCGGGGACGAGCGGACGCAGCTCCTCGACGGCGGCCAGGCCGGCCTCGAACTCCACGCCGCTGAACGTCTCGCCCTGGTCGAACGCCTCGCCGCGGCGGTTGAAGCTGCGGTGGTCCTGGGCCGCGAACGCCGTGTCCGCGCGCATCCTGCCGCTCAGCAGCCCGCTGGCCAGCGGCACCCGCGCGATGATCCCCACCTTCGCCTCGCGCGCGGCGGCGAAGAAGCGCTCGGCCGGCTTGAGGCGGAACATGTTGAAGATGATCTGCACGGACTGCACGGCGGGGTACTCCAGCGACTTGAGGGCCTCGTCCACGCGCTCCACGCTCACGCCGTAGTGGTGCAGCTTGCCGGCCGTGACCAGGTCGTCCAGCACGCCGAACACCTCGGGCATGTGGTAGACCTCGCCCGGCGGGCAGTGCAGCTGCAGCAGGTCGATGCGCTCCACGCCCAGGTTCGTCAGGCTGCGCTCCACGAACCCCGTGAGGTTGGCGCGGTCGTAGCCCGCGGCCACGTGCGGGTCCAGCCGGCGGCCGGCCTTGGTGGCCACGACCAGGTCCTCGCCCGGCCGCTCGCGCAGCACCTGGCCGATGAGGCGCTCGCTGTGGCCGTCGCCGTACACGTCGGCCGTGTCCAGGAAGCTCACGCCCAGGTCGATGGCGCGGTGCAGCGACCGCAGCGACTCGGCATCGTCCGTGCGGCCCCAGGCGTCGCCGCCGATGGCCCACGCCCCGTACCCGATGGCGCTCACCCGCCATCCCGTGCGCCCCAGCTCGCGATGCTCCACGTGTGGTGTTCCCGTGTTGTGGTTGGAAGCGGCCCCCGGGCCTGTTATTATCATCTGATCTGTCCCGCGCCCCTACCGCAAGCGGCGTGCGGGGCGCGGACCAGGACGCGGACCGCGGCGTCACCCGCGACTCAAGAGAGGTGTGCATGAAGGACGCGTTGGCGCCGGTGATGAAGCAGAGCCTGGCCGACAAGCTCGCGCAGCAGATCTGGCACCTCATCCAGTCGTCCGGCTACAAGGCCGGCGACCGCCTGCCCACCATCATGGAGATGGCGCAGCGCTTCAAGGTGGGCCATCCCACCGTGCGCGAGGCCCTGCGCAAGCTGGAGACGATGGGCGCGGTGGAGATCCGCCACGGCTCCGGCGTGTACGTCACCCGCAGCGACGACGTGCTGGTGCTGGCCAGTCCCGGCTACGCGGGCGGTGTGACCAAGAAGCTGCTGACGGACCTGATCCAGGCCCGCATCCCCATCGAGATGCAGAGTGCCGCGCTGGCGTCGAAGAACGCCACGGACGAGCACCTGGACGAGATGCGGACGCTGCTGGCCAGCGCCGGCCGCAGCCTGGACGACGACGCGCTGCTCAACCGCATCAACATGGCGTTCCACCGGCAGATCGCCCTGGCCAGCGGCAACGAGGTGCTGGTGCAGCTGCTGGACGTGCTGCGCGAGCTGTTCGCCGAGGAGCAGCGGCTGATCCTGGAGGTGTTCGGCTCGCGGCGGCGCGACCACGAGGAGCACCTGGAGATCCTGCAGGCCCTGGAGACGCGCGACGAGCCCCTGGCCCTGGAGCGCATGCGCACCCACCTGGAAGGCGTGCGCGAGGCCATCCAGCGCTGGGACCCCGACAAGCACCCCGTCCGCTGAGCCGGATGCGGCGCTACGCCGGCGTCGTCACCTTCGCGCTCGCGGCGGGGCTGGTCGCGGGCGGGGCCATGGGGTACGTGGCCGCACAGCACAATCCGCAGGGCGAGTTCTCCGACGCCGCCGGACAGGTCCGCCTGGAGCTGCTGATGCCGGTGGTCGGCAGCTGGTTCGTCCTCGTGGCGGGCTGCGCGCTCTTCGTCGGGCTGCTGTGGCGGGGCGTGCGCGACCACGCGGCATAGACGGAGCCGATCGAAATCGAGCACGGGCACGGAGGACGACACGGTCTCCCGTGCCCGTTTTCGCGTACGCCACGCACGACTTCCTTCCCTTTGGCTCCCGCTCGTCGCACCATGATACGCACCCGATGCGGGCGCTCGCGGCGGCGGACCGCACCCGAGAGGGGGATGACAAACCTGGGGCTCGCAGGATGAAAGGGCGGTTCAACCTCCCCCAGGGGTTTTGGGGGAGGTGGGCGAGCTCCGCGAGCCCGGCGGGGGCGCTCGCGCGGGGCCTGCCTTCACGCACGAGCCCAGCCCGGACGTTCTGTTCAGCACTGGCGGCGGAGGACGACGCGATCCCCCGTGCCCGATTCATATCACCGTACAATGAGCGAGCGGACGATGGCCGACACGGTTCCGCGGCACGGCGAAGCGTCGCGGCCGGGGCGGATGCGGAGGTGGATGGGGCCTGGCATCGTGATCCTGGTCGTGCTCGGGGCGCTCTGGGTGATCGGCCTGCTCCGGGTGACCGTGTACGAGACGTACGGCTTCCGTTCGGAGGAGGTCGCGCTTCCGGAGTGGCGGACGCTCATCCTGCAGGTGGAGGGCGGATACGCGGAGCTCGACAGCGCGGGCCGGCACGTGGAGCGCTGGGGAAGCCCCTACCGGACGAACGTCTGGGTACGCTGCGACCGGCCCGACACCCCGTGCGGCCGGTCCGAGGTGCGGGAGATCGGCCTGACGCTCACCCCGCGGCGGGGTGGGGAGGCCGTGGTCCCGCCGCTGTCCCCCGTCTGGCTGATGCCGGACTCCATGACGGCCCACACCATCGGCCAGACGCCGCTGGCCCACGAGGAGCACGTCGCGGTCGTCATCGTGCGGACGGAGGTGGACTCCGCCGCCGCCCGCACGGACACCGTGCGCCTGGCGCTGGTCCCCACCTTCACGACGCGGACGCGCTCCCTGCGCGACTGGATCAGCCGCCTGTAGCGCCCTCCCTGCCGCCTTGATGTCTACCCCTGGATGAGCGATCGGACGATGGCGGACACTGTCCCCGCGAAGGGCGGGCGGACGCCGCGCGCGCGGCGGTGGACGTGGGTTCTCGCGGCCCTCGCGGGGCTGTCCGTGGTCGCGGTGCTCGCCGCGATGGACCTCTTCGGCGGCTTCGTCTACGAGCGGTACGAGTTCCAGTCGGAGCGCACGGAGCTCGCGGAGGGACGGACGCTCATCCTGATGGTCTACGGAAGCTTGACGGAGTACGACAGCGCGGGCCGGCACGTGGAGCGCTATGGCACGCCCTACCGGACGAGCGTGTTTGTACGTTGCGACGAGCCGGCGGAGACGGGCTGCCAGCGCGCCACGGAGGTGCGGGAGATCGGCCTGACCATCATCCCCCGGAAGGGTGGGGCGACAGTCAATGCGCCCCTGTCCCCCGTCGAGGTGCTGCCGGACTCCACGACGGCGGGCGCGCGCGGCGAGGTGCCGCTGCCGTCCGAGGAGCACGTTGCCGTCGTCACCGTGCGGGTGGAGACGGACGCCGGCGTGCGCACCGACACCGTGCGCCTGCCGCTGCTCCCCATCCACCACGTCGAGATCCTCTCCATCGCGGACTGGTTCAGCCGCCTGTAAACTCGGATCCGGAAAAGCCAGTCCAGCGGCGAAGTCCCTGCCCCGCGATGATCCTTCGGTCGCGCCCGTGGTCTCGTGAACGGGAGGGTTCTGCGCGGGCGCTCCCTCGGAAGGCGTTGCCAAACCCGCCTTTCGACGGAGCCCAGCGAGCGTCATCCTGAGGGAGCGCCGCGCGTAACGTGAATGCGCGCGGGACTTTGGCGCGACCGAAGGATCTTGTGTCCAAACCACGGGGCTGGTTTGATGCCCGGAAGCCGGCCCCGAGTCTCGCATACAAGATCCTTCGTCGCCGCCATGGATCCAGCCCAGGCAGGCATCGCGCGGCGGCTCCTCAGGATGACGCTTTTGAGCCCGAGGTTCGGCAACACTCTTCCAGTCTCGGAGGGCGTTGCCAAACCCGCCTTTCGACGGAGCCCAGCGAGCGTCATCCTGAGGGAGCGCCGCGCGTAACGTGAACGCGCGCGGGACTTTGGCGCGACCGAAGGATCTTGTGTCCAAACCACGGGGCCGGCTTCATGCCTGGAAGCCGGCCCCGAGTCTCGCACACAAGATCCTTCGTCGCCGCCATGGATCAAGCTCGGCAGGCATCGCGCGGCGGCTCCTCACTCAGGATGACGCTTTCGAGCCCGAGGTTCGGCAACACTCTTCCAGTCTCGGAGGGCGTTGCCAAACCCTCCTTTCGACGGAACCCAGCGAGCGTCATCCTGAGGGAGCGCCGCGCGTAACGTGAATGCGCGCGGGACTTTGGCGCGACCGAAGGATCTTGTGTCCAAACCACGGGGCTGGCTTCATGCCTGGAAGCCGGCCCCGAATCTCGCATACAAGATCCTTCGTCGCCGCCATGGATCGAGCCCAGGCAGGCATCGCGCGGCGGCTCCTCAGGATGACTCTTTCGAGCCCGAGGTTCGCCAACACCCTCAGGAAACCAACGTGTTCGATGTTTATCCGCGTTCGGTAAACCCCGCCGGTCCCGCTCGCCATGCTCGCCCTCTGAACAAAAGGGGTTGCGGAAGGGGATCAGGTCATATTATGAATTCGGCTCAACGCGAATTCGCCCCTACCGGACCGCCGATGCATCTCCCCCTCACCCGTCCCGTCCGATTCCTGCGCGCGGCGCTCGTCGCCTGCGCGCTGCTGGCGTGCGTGCCGGCGGCGGCGCAGGAGTACGTTTCCGCGCGGGCGGGCGGCGGGCGGTTCGCGCTGGCCGGCGGCGGACGCGCGGCGCCCCTGCACGTGGCGGCGGACGAGCACGCGGGCGTCGTCCGCGCCGCGCGCGACCTCGCGGCGGACGTCCAGCGCGTCACCGGGACGGCGCCGGAGCTCGCGACGGGCGCGATGCCGGCGGGGCGGGACGTCGTGCTCATCGGGACGCTGGGGCGCGACCCGGTGATCGACGGGCTGGTGCGCGCGGGGCGGCTGGACGTGCGCGACGTGGCGGGAAAGTGGGAGACGTTCGTCCTCCAGGTGGTCGAGCGCCCCGCGCCCGGCATCGACCGCGCGCTGGTGATCGCGGGGAGCGACCGGCGCGGCACCATCTACGGCATCTACGAGCTGTCGCGGCAGATCGGCGTGAGCCCGTGGTACTGGTGGGCGGACGTGCCCGTGCGCCGTCAGCCGGAGCTGCACGTGGCGCCGCGTCGGCTCACGCTGGGCGAGCCGGCCGTGCGGTATCGCGGGATCTTCATCAACGACGAGGCGCCGGCCCTCAGCGGCTGGGCGCGCGAGCGGTTCGGCGGCTTCAACCACCAGTTCTACGAGCGGGTCTTCGAGCTCGTTTTGCGCCTGCGCGGCAACTATCTGTGGCCCGCGATGTGGGGCAGCGCCTTTTACGCGGACGATCCGCAGAACGCGCGTCTGGCGGACGAGTACGGCGTCGTCATCGGCACCAGCCACCACGAGCCGATGATGCGGGCGCACGACGAGTGGCGGCGGTTCGGCAGCGGCGCGTGGAACTACCAGGCCAACGACAGCACGCTGCGGGCGTTCTGGCGCGAGGGCATCCGCCGGATGGCGGGGAACGAGAGCATCGTGACCCTCGCCATGCGCGGCGACGGCGACGAGCCCATGACGCAGGGCACGGCCATCGCCCTGCTGGAGCGCATCGTCGCCGACCAGCGGACGATCCTGGCGGAGGAGACGGGGCGTCCGCTCCCCGAGCAGCCGCAGGTGTGGGCGCTGTACAAGGAGGTGCAGGACTACTACGACCAGGGGATGCGCGTTCCCGACGACGTCACACTCCTGTTCGCGGACGACAACTGGGGCAACATCCGCCGCCTGCCGTCCGCCGCGGACCGGGGCCGCGCCGGCGGATTCGGCGTGTACTACCACTTCGACTACGTGGGCGGACCGCGCAACTACAAGTGGATCAACACCACCCAGGTCTCCCGCGTGTGGGAGCAGATGCACCTGGCCTGGCGCAACGGCGCGGACCGCATCTGGATCGTGAACGTGGGCGACATCAAGCCCATGGAGCTCCCCATCTCGTTCTTCCTCGACTACGCCTGGAACCCCGACGCCTTCCCCGCCGAGCGCATCCCGCGGTGGACGCGGGACTGGG
>NZ_DASURI010000142.1:0-5429 GCF_036280135.1 Longimicrobium sp. | reverse complement strand
GTTCGAGAGCACCATGGCCCCCGTGCCCGCCGTCGCCGCCTGCCTGGAGCGAGTCTCCGACGCGGGTTGAGCGCCGGCCTCGTCCGCCGGAACGCGAAATCCCTCATCCCCCATCCGCCGGTGAGAATCGCAACAATGATGATCCTGCGAACGTCCGCCGCCGCTGCCCTGCTCGTGCTTGCCGCGTGCGCGAGCGGCGGGGAGATGTATCCCATCAACGCCCCGGCGCGGGACGCGTCGGACGTGCCGCCGGAGTTCGTGTCCCCGAGCGCGGCCCCGGTGGAGGGCTGCCGCAACCCCATGACGGACCCGCGCGACGGCACGCACGTGCGGCTGGTGCGCTCGCAGGGCGGCACCGTGGGCGACTACCAGGTGCCGGCGGGCCGCTACGGCGTGGGCGCGGACGAGCTGCTGCGGCTGGAGTGCGGCACGGGCCGCGTGGTCGGCGTGGTGCCAGTCCGGGGCTGAGGCACGATCGCGCCAACTTGACTTGGGTGTAACGCGGTGAGAAAGCCACATGCCGGGCGGGTGCGTTAGAGCCTAATCAGCAGAAGGGGTTAAC
The DNA here is from genome assembly GCF_036280135.1 of Longimicrobium sp. Classification (GTDB taxonomy): domain Bacteria; phylum Gemmatimonadota; class Gemmatimonadetes; order Longimicrobiales; family Longimicrobiaceae; genus Longimicrobium. Next base: position 4,867 of record NZ_DASURI010000142.1, on the reverse strand, counting down.
TCGTGCTCACGCTGGTGTTAAAGGTTTGGTGTACATAGGTTGTATATGTGGTGCACATGGATATCCCGTTCGGGATAGGGTTAACAGACAGGGGGATTTTATTTTATGGTGGAGACCCTCCTTGCCATTCCGGGTGCGATTCACGCGATCCGTGAGATACTCGCGGGGAGAAACTCCGATCCGAGAGCAGTGTTAGCTCACTTGGAGACTATGCGGAGTAGTTTGGTCAAATTTGCTGAAATTGGGCCATGTCTGGACGAGATCAGAAAGCTTCATCAGACCCTTCAAAAAGTTGACCATGTACTTGATCCTTGCCTTCGCTACTTTGCTCGCGCTACTGCGAGCGGGTACTTTAATCCAGTGAAATACCCGTTGGGAAAAGCACGTAGTCTTTGGGAGCTTGCCAAGCCACACTCGATCAACGAGTTCATTGATTCGCTTAGCTCGTTGCAATTCGTTGAGGATGGACTTCATGTAAAGACACCGACCGGTATCCGTCGAATTCCGCGATGGAGTCTCGAAACCAGAAATCTTAAAGAGCGTGTTGATACAGCGTTCTATTCGATTGATCAACGTCCTCCCGGATCTCCCCAAGATGTTCTAAACGTCGCAGAAAGCCTACGAGATCTCTCTCACCACATCAAAACCCGGATGTCTGCTGCCGATCAAGAGATTCGTGATCTGGCCGCCGAGATTAGTAAAGTACTTGCTAACCTAGAAAGGGGTTTGAACAATGGACGGTGAAATGAAGCAGCGGCCTGCACACGAGCAGGACCCCTTTCAATCGCTACTGGAGGCCCACGGGAAACTGAATCAAGGCCTCGTTTCCGGTGTCGAACCGTCTCTTGAGGAGGTGGAAGCTTTCTTTGGGTTGGCCCAACGTGTCCTGCCAGTAGTGGAGTTCGCAACGGAACGGGAAGAGATCCGTGATTTTTTGCGGATCTGGGGGAGCTACCTCGGTACCAAAGGTCGTGTCGTTCCTGAGATCAAAGTGGAAGAGCGTATTCCTTTGGTGCCAGATCTGCAGCGTGAGGACTGGGGTACTGGACGGCATCCTTATCATGGGGGAGTTTCTGTACATATCGGGATAAACGCTCCATTAAGTAGCCTGCAGCATGCCCGTCCGCTAGCCTACGCGGAACTTGCGGCTTGGAGACTAGCTGAACTCGCCAGCCAGGCGGGATACGAATCAGTCTTGGTGCTACAAGGCAGGCGAGCGACGTTGTCAGCAGTGCACCATGCACTAGTTAACGCCGCTGAAATCCTCACATCGGGCGATGTGTTTTTCTTCTCCTTTACAGGGTTTGGGACCCAAGCGACTGATGCAGATTGGGATGAGCGACCGAGCGGGGACGATGGATGGTGTTTAGCGGATGGAGTGTTGCTAAAAGATACACTTGCTGGTTACCTGAGACTGTTCAAACCTGGTGTTCGCATCGTTGTTGTTGAAGAGGGGGGCTTCAGAGGTGGTAGCGTGCGCGATGATGACGACGAGCGTGGTGAGGGAGCTTGGGGCTACCGCTTATCACAATACCAAGATAGGCACAAACCAAGAGACGTTTCTGATAAAGTGGTCTACCGCGATGATCCTGTGATTCCCAGATATCGTGGTGAAGTATATCGCGATAGTGGAGCAGTAACACCGGCCACGTGGGGAGAGGCTCCATGTATCGCTGTTCAGCCCTTCGGCAACGATGGGATCAGGGCAAGCGTACTGGTGTTGTCTGGTTCCCAAGAAGATGCTTGGGGTCAGGATGGGCTGTTCACCCGCCACCTACTCGAGGCTTGGGATGAAGGATCCTTCCGAGGTTCGTTCTGTCAACTTTATCAAGCAGTGTGGAAACGAGTCGTCGCAGAATCAACTCGGCAGAAGCCGCAGATTCGAATGATGGGGCTTCCTGACCCTGAATTCCCGTTCGAGACAGCATTTCACCTCAAACCCAAGCGTTCTGACTACCGGTGATCTACTCGTGAATACTGCCATTGTGGAGTTGCCCCGTCCATACGAAGTGCGTGTGGACGGGGTTTGCATGACAGACGGTGTGATGAACGGTCGCGGCGGGGCGGAGGATGTGGTATACTGGTTCCATTCCAAACCCTGATCCACAGCCCCGCAGTGCCCGTGTCAGACGCATCCCGCCGCCTGGTGCTCCACCTTCGCGACGAGCGGCCCCTGTACAGCATCCCCGACTGGGCCGTGGCCGAGATCCGCGCGGCGCTGCCGGACGGCTGGACGCTGACGGACGTCCAGGAGCCCGCGGACGGGCGCGGCGACGGCGGCGGCGACTCGCCGGGTGCGCGCGCGGCCCGTGACGCCGTGCGGGGCGCGGAAGTCTACGTGGGCTTCGGCGTGCCGGCGGACCTCTTCGAAGCGGCCACGAGCGGACCGGACGCGCGGCTGCGCTGGGCGCACACGGGCAGCGCGGGCGTGGGCGGCTCCCTGCACGACGCCATACGCGCGTCCAGCGTGGTGCTGACCAACGCCGCCGGCCTCTACGCCGAGCCCATGGCCGACACGGTGCTGGCGATGATGCTGCACTTTGCGCGCGGACTGGACTTCGCCGTGCGCGCGCAGGCGGAGCGGCGCTGGGACAAGGCGCCGTTCGACGCCGCCGACACGCCCGTGCGCGAGCTGTCGGAATCGACAGTGGGCATCGTGGGGCTGGGCGGCATCGGGCGGGCGGTGGCGCGGCGGGCCGTGGCGCTGGGCATGCGCGTCGTCGCCACGCGGCGCGGCGGCACGGACGGGCCCGAGGGCGTGGAGGTGTTCCGCGGGGCGGACGCGCTGCACCGCATCCTTCCCCGCAGCGACTACCTGGTCGTCGCCGTGCCGCAGACGGACGCCACCACGGCGCTCATCGGCGCGCGGGAGCTGGCGATGCTGCCGGAGGGCGCCGTCGTCGTCAACGTGGCGCGGGGCGCCGTGATCGACGAGGACGCGCTGACGGACGCGCTGCGGGGTGGACGGCTGCGCGGCGCGGGGCTGGACGTGTTCGCGCGCGAGCCGCTGCCGGAGGAGTCGCCCCTCTGGGGCCTACCCAACGTCCTGGTGCTGCCCCATGTTTCGGGCGCCTCGCACCGGTTCTGGAGGCGCCAGACGGACCTGATCATCGAGAACCTGCGGCGGTACGCGGCCGGGAAGCCCCTGCTGAACACCGTCGACAAGCAAGCGGGATACTAGACGGTGGAAAACATCATCCAGGCCGCCGTGCAGCGGGGCGCAAGCGACCTGCACATCAAGGCGGGCGACGTGTTTCGCGCCCGCATCAACGGCCAGCTCATCCCCCTCACCAAGCAGCGGCTCACGCCCGAGCAGACGCGCGCCATCGCGCTCAAGCTCATCCCGCACGAGCGCGACCGGGCGCGGGTGGACGACATCCAGGACTACGACTGCTCGTGGGGGCTGGCGGGCGTGGGGCGGTTCCGCGTGAACATCCTGCGCCAGCGCGGCAGCTTCATGATCGTCATGCGGGTGATCCCCTTCGAGATCCCCTCCGTGGAGCAGCTGGGCCTGCCGGCCGTCGTGCAGGACATCGCGGCCCTGGAGCGTGGCCTGATCCTCGTCACGGGCGTCACGGGATCGGGCAAGAGCAGCACGCAGGCGGCCATGATCGGGTTCATGAACCAGAACATGCGCCGGCACGTGGTCACGCTGGAGAACCCCATCGAGTTCCTGCACCGCGACGTGAACTGCTCCATCACGCAGCGCGAGGTGGGCATCGACACGGACGACTTCCGCGTGGGGCTGCGCGCGGCCCTGCGGCAGGACCCGGACGTGATCCTCATCGGCGAGATGCGCGACCCCGAGTCCATCGACATCGCCCTCAAGAGCGCCGAGACGGGCCACCTGGTGATCAGCACGGTGCACACGCGCGACGCGGCGTCCACCATCAGCCGCCTGGTGGCCACGTTCCCGCCCGAGGAGCAGAAGGTCGTCCGCCTGCGCCTTGCGGAGCAGCTGCAGGCCGTGATCTCGCAGCGCCTGCTGCCCAAGAAGGACGGCAAGGGGCGCGCGCTGGCGGCGGAGGTGATGGTGGTGAGCGGCACGATCCGTGACTGCATCGCCGACGAGAGCCGCGCGTCGGAGATCCCCGAGCACATCGCGCAGGGGCGGACGACCTACGGGATGCAGACGTTTGACCAGTGCCTGATGGACCTGGTGATGGGCGGGCAGGTGGACTACGCCGTGGCCAAGGCCGCCGCCAGCAACCCCGGGGACTTCGAGCTCAAGATGAACATGCTGTCCAACCGCTCGGGCGGGGCGCAGGGCGCGCAGGCGCCGGCCCTGGCGGGCATCTCGCAGGAATACTTCTGACCCGGGGCGGATGGCGTACGCGCTGCTGGTCCTCGCGCAGGCCGCCGGCCTGCTGCTGATCCCGTTCGGGCTTCCCGGCACCTGGCTGCAGGTGCTGGGGCTCGTGGGCTACGCGGCGCTCACGGACTTCCGTTCCGTGGGCGCCGTTCCCATCGTCGTCGCCGTGGTGCTGGCGGTGGCCGGCGAGGTGGTGGAGTTCGTGCTGGGCGGCCGCTACGCGAAGAAGTACGGCGGCAGCAAACGCGCGGCGTGGGGCGCCATTCTGGGCGGCCTGGTGGGCGCGTTCGTGGGCGTGCCCATCTTTCTCGTGGGCAGCGTGATCGGCGCGTTCGTGGGCGCCTTCGCGGGGGCGGCGCTGCTGGAGCTCACGCGGTCGCCGGACACCCGCGCGGCCCTGCGCGTGGGCTGGGGCGCGTTCGTGGGACGGCTGGTGGCCACGGCCGCCAAGTCCGCCATCGGCGTGGCCATCGCCGCCGTGGCCCTGTTCTCGGCGCTCGGGTGACGAACCCCGGCGCCGGGCGCCCGCCGTCCGACCTTCCGCCCCCCGCCGGC
>NZ_DASURI010000141.1:0-3185 GCF_036280135.1 Longimicrobium sp. | reverse complement strand
GTTTCGGGGGGCTCCTCCATGCCCGTCCCCATCATCCGCCAGCGGTGACATCAGCCCCAACGCACCGGGTCCGCCTCCACGAGCACCTGGTGCGCGATCCCGAAAAGCCCCGGTACGGGCGAAGGCCGGCGCGTTCCCGCTACGGCCGTGCGAGGGGACGGTTCACGGGATCGCGCATCGGGTGAAGCCGGATGGCGGATCGCGGAGCGCCGCGGAGCGTGCCGGGGTCTCAGAAAAAATGCGGATGGCCTCCTGCCGCGCTTCCATCCGCCTGCCGTTTCCGAAGCCCGGTGCGACCCGCCACCGCGGGCGAGGGGGACACGGCGTTGCTGCGGCAGGCTCGCCGCGGTTCCGCCGAAGCGCGGGCCTGCAACCAATCCACCGTGACCGTCTTTCCGCTCTCCACGTCTGCGGGCGACCAGGTTCGAGGAAGGAACGACCTGGCTGCACGCGGGGACGCGGAGAGACAAGAACGCGGGAGCTCATCCCTGCCGTTTCTGCTCCGCGCTTCTGCGGGAAAGCCGTGCTCGCGAGAGAAGATGCCTGCGCGGCATTCGCGGATTCGGGAGGAGACCCTGGAGGCGGATCCGGGAGGCAAGCAGGGCCCCGCGACACGCCGCGCGAGCCGCGGGAGCCCCACCGCTCCCGCGGACCCGGCGGCGCGCCGCGGGACCGTGCTTTCCCGGGCCGGGACACGGCCAGGTCCGGACGGACCCGGCCGCGGCGGCTACCGCTCCCGCCGCAGCGCCTCGCTCGCGGAGGACGAGACGTCGGGCTCCGGGAACACCTGCCTCCAGTCGCCGCGCACGCTCACCACCACGAAGCCGAGTCGCCGGGCCGCCGCCAGCGAGGCGCCGTCCTGTTCCGCGTACGCGAACTCGCGCGCGCCGTCGTCGTGGTTGATGAGCAGCTGCAGCGACGGACCCTGCCGCCCCTGGGAGTACTCCATCATGGCCACGTCGCCGCCGGAGAGAACGTTCCCGGCCACCAGCAGCGGGCGCCGGCCGATGTGCCGGTCGATCCCCACGGGCTTGCCGTCCCGGTCGTTCAGGTGCTCTCCCCGCGGAAGCCGGTAGACGGAGAGCCGGCCGTCCAGCCGCCGCGACTGGCGCTGCAGCTCGCTGCCGATGGTGCGCTCCGGCGGCACGCCGTAGGTGTACGGCGCGAACACGCGGATGAAGTCCATCGTGCCGCCGGAGCTGATCCAGGTCTGGAAGCCGTTGGCCCGCAGGTAGGCCAGCAGCTCCAGCATGGGCTGGTACGCCGTGGCGGGGAAGGGCCGGTCCAGGGTGGGATGCCGGCCGCCGGCGAGAAAGCGCTCCGCGTCGGCCGCGAACTCCTCCTGCGTCATCCCCGCGTGCGTGAGCGCGAACAGCTCCAGCAGCGCCTGCGCGCCCGCCTGGTGAAAGTACGCCGTGTCGCCCTCCAGCGCGGCCTTGAACGGCTGGCGGCCAGCCAGCGTGGGGTCCTGGGCGGCCAGCTCCCGCACCCGCGCCAGGACGAAGTAGACCTCCGTGGGCAGCGGCTTCTCCACCCACAGCGTGCCGTCGTTGTCGAAGGCGGCGATGCGCTCTTCCACGGGCACGAAGTCCGGCCCCCCCTCCCGCGTGACCCGCTGCACGAAGTCCACGATGGCGCGCTTGGCGGGCCCCTCGTTCCACGAGGCGAGCGGGTCTGCCCCGGTCTGCGCGCGCGTGGCGGACGGCATCCAGCACCCCGTGACCAGCGAGAGCACCAGCAGTCCCCGCGCGCCGGCCCGCGAAACCATCCTTTTCGTCATGACGATGTCCTCCTCGTTGCGCGTCTCCCGGACCGGGTCCGCCCGGCCCCGTCCCCCTCGCCACCCCGCGTCACGAACGATCCTGGTGAACCTCTCGCCCCCCGCGCCGATCTCCTCGAAGAATCGCGAGATTCCACGCTTCGCATCCCCTCGATGGGAGGATCGCGGTCCTTTTCCCGCCGCCGCCCTCGTGACCCCTGTGCTCGCGCGGACACCGGGGCGCCGGCCGTGGAACCGGGGCGGCAGCGGTGTGGCCCACCGAGCGGGACGGCTCCTGGCGCGGGGCCGTCGCGGCCGGCACGGCAGCCCGCCCATCCCCCCGACTCTTCAGTCGGCGCGCGGGCACGGGCGGATTCCGCGGGTTCGGCGCGGCGCCGGCCTGCGGATGAGCACGCGTTCCTCCGCATCCAGGATCAGCCAGGCACGCGGACGATGCAGCGAAAGCCCTGGTGGCCGGTCCCCGTGTCCACCTGCTGGGGGATGCGGGCGGCGGGGCGGTAGCGGACGCAGTAGTTCGGCGCGCACAGGTACGAGCCCCCCTTGAGCACCTTGCGCGGAATGCGCACCCGCGGCTGCGCCGGGTCCATGCTCGCCTGCCGCCCGCCGTCCTCCTCCTCCCGGCACGCGCAGCAGGCGCCGGCAACGGCCCCGCCCTCGCGCCACCAGTCCGCCGTCCACTCCCACACGTTGCCGATCATGTCGTACAGGCCAAACCCGTTGGGGGGAAAGCTCCCCACGGGCGAGGTGCGCTCCCATCCGTCCAGCAGCAGGTTCTCGCGCGGAAACTCGCCCTGCCACACGTTGGCCATGATGCGCCCGCCGGGGGACAGCGCGTCTCCCCACGCGTACTCCCTGTCCTCCAGCCCGCCGCGCGCCGCGCGCTCCCACTCCGCTTCCGTGGGCAGCGTCTTGCCGGCCCACGCGGCGTACGCCGCCACGTCCTCCCACGCCACGTGCACCACCGGGTGGGCGGACAGCCCGGACGCGGCGCTCCCCGGCCCAGCGGGGTGCCGCCAGCTGGCGCCGGGCACGTACGCCCACCAGGCGAAGTGCGTCGTGAGCGGCACGGGTCCGGCGGGCGGGGTAAAGACGACGGAGCCGGGGACGAGCAGGTCCGGCAGCGCGCCCGGGTACTCCGCCGGGTCCAGCGCGCGCTCCGCCACCGTCACGTAGCCCGTCGCCGCCACGAAGCGGCCGAACTGGGCGTTGGTCACCGGGTGCCGGTCCATCCAGAACCCGGCGACGGTCGCGTCGCGGGCGGGCGCTTCTTCGCGGTAGTGCCGGTCCGAGCCCATGCGAAAGGTGCCGCCGGGAATCCAGGCCATGTCGCGGAACGGTGCCGGGCCGGGCGCGGCGCCGGCGGCCGCGCGCTGGGGCGGAAGGGGGATCGTGCGCTTCACGCGGG
>NZ_DASURI010000140.1:0-4087 GCF_036280135.1 Longimicrobium sp. | reverse complement strand
CTCCGCGTCCTCCGCCGTCAGCCGGGCGGAGCCGCGGTCCACGCCGCCCTGGAACGACTGGCCGTTGCGGACGGTGAGGACGTTGGTGCCCAGCGCGCCCAGGCGGTCCTGCACGGACTTTTGCGCGCCGTTGCCCAGCGCCACCATGGTGATGACGGACGCGATGCCGATGATCACGCCCAGCATGGTCAGCAGCGACCGCAGCTTGTTGGCGATGACCGCGTCGAAGGCGACGCGCGTGACTTCTCCGATTCTCATCTCAGCCTCCCCGCGGTCCGCCGCCCGCCGGAGCGCCGCCCGCGCCGGGCACCACGCCGCCGCCCATCCGCTGGCGCATCCGCTCCGCGTTCTCCGTCTGCTGCTGCTGGACGAGCGCGCCGCTCAGCAGGTACACCTCCTCGCCCGCCGCCACGCCGCGGACGACCTCCACGTTCTCCCAGTCGCTCAGCCCCAGCGTGACGGCCCGCGGCTCCGGGCCCGCCGCCGTCTTCACGAAGACGATGCCGCGCGTGGTCCCGTCCGCCGAACCGCCGCCGCGCGCTCCGTTGGCGCCGGCGCCGGAACGCGCGCCGCCCGCCGCCTGTCCACCGCGGGCCGATCCGCCCGCCGGGCGGAGCTGCGCCTGCACCGTGGCGGCGTCCAGCCCCAGCGCGGCGGCGGCCGTCGACGCCTCGCGCACGGTCGTCACGGCGCCCGTGGGGACGGAGACGGCGCCCGCGCGGCGGTCCGTCACCATCGACACGTCGGCGTTCATCCCCGGCTTGAGCAGGCCCTCCGGGTTCTCCAGGCGGACCAGGACGGGGAACATGGTCACGTTCTGCTCCACGACGGCCTGCGGCTCCACCTTGAGCACGGTGCCCGTGAAGCCCTGGCCGGGATACGCCTCCACCGTCACCCGCGCCTGCTGCCCCGGCTGCACCTTGCCGATGTCCGTCTCGTCCACCCGCGCGCGCACCTGCACCCGCGACAGGTCCGCCATGGTGAACAGCGACGTGCCGCCCGACACGTTGCCCGTGGCGCTGGCGATGATCATTCCCGGCTCCACGGCGCGGGTGATGATGGTGCCGGCGATGGGCGCGCGGATGGTCACGTCGCGGCTGCGCTCGCGGGCCAGCCGCGCGTTGGTCTGCGCGCGCACCAGCTGCGTCTGCGCGGCGGCCTCGCCGTTCACGGCCGATTCGTACTCGTCCTGCGTGACGATCTCGCTCTCCCGCAGCGCCTCCACCCGCTGGCGCTGGGCCCGCGCCGTCCGCAGCTGCACCTGCGCGGACGACAGGTCCGCCTCGGCCTGGTCCAGCGCGTTCTGCACGTCGCGGGGATCGACCTCCGCCAGCAGGGTGCCGGCCTCCACGTAGTCGCCCGTCTCCACGTGCACGCGCAGGATCTCGCCGGACGCCTTGCTCTTGACCTCCACGGTGCGGATGGGCTCCACCTCGCCGCTGGCCTCGGCGCGCAGCACCAGGTCGCGCTGCTGCGCCCGCACCGTCTGCGGGGCGGCGGCGGACGTCTTGGCGTCCGCCGAATTTCCTCCGAAGGCCAGGCCGCCCGCACCCAGGATCACCACGGCGGCGCCCGCGGCCACGCCCTTCTTCCAGTTGCTCTTCATCGTCGTCCGTATCCTTGTCAGTGGGCGTTCGCGCCGGAGCGCCGTTCGTCACTCTCGATCACCCCGTCGCGCAGCAGCAGCACCCGCTCGGCGTGCGCGGCGATGTCGGGCTCGTGCGTCACCAGCATCACCGTCTGCCCCTGCGCGTGCAGCTCGCCGAACAGCTGCATGATCTCCTCGCCCGTGCGCGTGTCCAGCGCGCCCGTGGGCTCGTCGGCCAGCAGCAGGGCCGGCCGCGTGGCCAGGGCCCGGGCGATGGCCACGCGCTGGCGCTGTCCGCCGCTGAGCTCGTTGGGCTTGTGGTCCATCCGCCCGCCCAGCCCCACACGCTCCAGCATCTGGGCCGCGCGCTCCTTTCGCTCGCGCTTGCGCAGGCCGGCGTAGACCAGCGGCAGCTCCACGTTCTCCAGCGCCGTGCTGCGGGGCAGCAGGTTGAAGGTCTGGAAGACGAAGCCGATCTCGCGGTTGCGGATGCTGGCCAGCGCGTCGTCGTCCAGCCGGGCCACGGGCTGCCCGTTCAGCCAGTACTCGCCCGCGCTGGGCGTGTCCAGGCAGCCGATCATGTTCATGAACGTGGACTTGCCCGATCCGGACGGGCCCATGACGGCCACGTACTCGTTGCGGCCCACGGTCAGGTCCACCCCGCGCAGGGCGTGGATGGTCTCCGCGCCCATGCGGTATTCCTTGCGCAGCGCCCGCACGCGGATCACGTCCTCCGCCGGCGTCTCCGCGCGGCGCCCCGTCAGGCGCTCCACCATCGTCGCCACGGCGCTCACAGCGACCTCCCGGCCAGGGCCTGCAGCTCCGCGCGGGCCACCTGGTAGTCGTAGCGCGACGTGACCACGTCTGTCTCGGCCTGCACCAGCGCCTCCTGCGACGTAAGCAGCTCCAGGATGGTCGTGCTGCCCAGCCGATACCGCTCGCGCTGCACGCGCAGGTCCTCCTGCGCCGTCGTCAGCGCCTGCTCGGCCAGGGCGATGCGCTCCTGCGCCAGCCGCAGCTGTCCCAATGCGCGCGCCGCGTCCGTGCGCACGCCGCGGACGGCGTCCGCGAGCTGCGCCTGCGACGTGGTCTGCTGCGCCCGCGCCCGGACGACGCTTTCCTCGCGCTGGTATCCGTTGAAGATGGGATACGACACGCCGATCCCCACGGACCAGTTCGTCCGCGACTGGTCGAAGACGGGATCGGAGTTCTGCCAGTTGTAGCCCGTGGACACGCTGACGGACGGCAGGTACTGGCTGCGGGCCGCGTCCACGCCGGCCGAGGCGGATTCCGTGGCCGCGCGGGCCGCGATCACGGCCGGCGCCTCGCTCTGGATGGACGCCAGGAGCGCGGACGCCTCCGCGTCGCTCACGGCGTCGACCCGCGACTCGTCGCCGCGCGCGGCCGTTACCGCGTCGTCCGCGCCGACCAGGCGGCCCAGCGCCAGCTGCGCCGCGTCGCGCTCCGTGCGAGCCTGCAGCAGGTCGCCGCGGGCCGTGTTCAGCTCCAGCTGGGCGCGCAGCAGGTCCGACCGCGTGGCGCTTCCCAGCTGCAGCCGCTGCTGCGCGGCCGTCACGCCCTCTTCCGCCCGCTGGATGCGCGACTGGGCGACGGCGGCCAGGTCCTCCGTCCGCAGCACCTCGTAAAAGGCGCGTTCCACGTCCAGCGACACGCTGGCGCGCTGGGCCGTCAGGTCGGCCTGGGACGCGCGGGTCTCGGCCTGCGCGGCGTCGCGCTCGGCGCCGCGGCGGCCTCCCGTGTACACGTCCCACGACGCCGACAGGCCCGCGCTGTACGCGTCCGACGTGCCGCCCAGCGCCGTCCCCGCCGCCGGCGTGCCGATGGTGCTCGTTCCGGCCAGCGAGGTGCCCGCGTTCACGGACAGGCTGGGGAGGTACGCGCCCCGCGCGCTGCGCTCCGCCGCCTGCGCCGTGGTGATGGCGCCCGTGGCGCTCACGACGGACGGGTTGCTCTCGTGCGCCATCTGCACCGCCTGCCGCAGCGTGACGGCGCGCGCCGGCTGCGTCTCCGGGACGGACGCCGTCTGCGTCTGCGCGGAGGCGGCGCCCTGCGGCGTGGTCTGCGCCGCCGCGGCCGGCGCGATCATCAGCGCCGCGGCCACGATGCCCACGCGCGTCCAGTGCGCCACTCGCAAGTCCATCTGCTTCATCGTCTTGCCTCTCTCGTTCGATGATCCGCCGGCCCGACCTCCGCCGGCGGCTCGCGATCCGATGCTCCAGGAGTGCGTACGAGCGCACGGAGATTGGCCCTGTCGGATCTGCAGGGCGTCACCACCTTGACCCGCGGGGCTGGCCCGTGGTCGATGCCATTCGCTTCTGGAAAGGAGACGCGCGAGGTGCGGCGGATGTTAAAGCGGTGAGATGAGGGGCAGATTACGGGGTGGGATCTGGTTCGTCGGACGGTGCGTGGAACGCGTTGTTGCGGAGCCGCTGATTTGTTCTTATTCTACCGCTCTGAATGGGATATCGCGTTTTCTGA
>NZ_DASURI010000139.1:0-11540 GCF_036280135.1 Longimicrobium sp. | reverse complement strand
GTCCCCGACACCCCCGGCAGCATGCCCGTGGGCGGCGTGGTCTCGCCCGACGGGCGCACGGCGTACATCGCGCTGCAGGGCCAGAACGGCGTGGCCGTCATCGATCTGGAGACGCGCACGGTCACGAAGTACCTGGAGACGGGCGTGGGTCCGGACGGAATCGCGCTCTCCACCCGCTACCGGCGGTAGGAAAGCGGTACGAGGGTAGAACGAGCATCAAATGAGAAAGGGCCATCCGCGACTCGGATGGCCCTTGTCCAAAAACCTCGTCATGATCGAGCCGCTGACCCGGAGGCCTACCGCGCGACGGATCACGTACCGAGGAATGCACCTCGCATGGAGTTTGGCGCTTCGAGGATCGTTGCGCTGGCTACGGATTCCAGAACGGACGTGATCTCCATCCGGGAAGACATCCCATCCGCTCCTCGTCAACGAATGGGTGCGCGTCCATCAGGGCCCGGAATTTCGACCTCCACAAGCCTCCCTGCCCAAGCGCATCCAGCAGGGCAGCCGCGACGACGGCTCGCGGGAAGAACTTGCTGCTGGCCTGCCCGAACTCGTCCTTGATCCGCTTGGCCTTCAGTGGCTTGTCCGCGGTCAAGGGAGCATCCCAAAGGCGACCGTGATGCGCGGCAATGTTTCTGAGGATGGTGAGGCTTCGGAACCAGGACGTCAGCACCACCTCATCGTACCCGAATCGCCGGGAAATCGCGCGGCGCAATCCAAGCTGCAGGTTCGAGAACATGTGAGACAGGGTTCCGAACGTACTCGCCTCCATTGCCACCCAGATCGGCGGAGCAGGAGGCGTATCATAGTTTTGGAGATAATGCTTCCCGGCTGCGTGACGCGGGGCCTCTTCCTGAACGGCGGCGTTGAACCGTGCCCAAGCGTCCGGAGTGGTGAAGTGCTTGCTCTGGAGGTAGAAATGCGCCCCGTGCTGGACGGCGACCTCGCTCACGACTGCCGCGCGCAATGCGACTTCCACGCGCTCTACCGCATCCAGGCTCAGCAGCCGCAGTTCCCGATCGAACTCGTACAGGGCGAGGATGTCACCGATGCTCGTTCCAGGCACGAACGTTCGAGCGCCTGTCTCCGCGCCGCGTTGTTGAAACGGACGCATGTAGACCAGAAGCCGGTAATAATCGATGCGCCCCAGTACAGACAGTGCCTGCGCCTCATCCGGAACCCCAAGCCCACGAGAGATGAGATGGGCCAGCAAGCCTGCAGGGGGGAGCGGCGGCTTGGAATAGGTGCGATTGCTCAGAACGCCTCCGAGCCGATTCGGAGACAAAAAAAGAGTCCCCTGGTGCGCTTCATCAAGCCGAAACCTGATCGAGAGGCGTGGGGACTATTGTTACCACGACAATAGCGAGTTGCTCGCGTATTGTCAACCCGCAATCCCCCCTCACGGGTCGCTGCAGTCGCGCTTGTAGCCGCAGTTGGGGCAGACGATCTTGCAGTTGTGGTCGTACATCACCGTGCCGCACAGCTCGCACTCGTGCACCGTGGGGATCTCCCGACGCTCGAAGAAGCGCGTGCGGACGGGCTCCGCCGCGGGCCGGGCGGCCGGCTCGGTCGGTGACTGCGGCTCGGGCTCGGATGCGGGGCGCGCGTGGAGCCGCGCGCACCAGCTGGGGTCCTGGGGACGATGGCCCATGCGGGTGGGACGAAGGGTCAGGCGGCGTTGCCCACGCGGCGCTGCACTTCCTGCAGCAGGCGGCGCGGATCGCACGGCTTGTTGAGCCAGCCGTCGCACCCGGCGTCCATGGCGCGCTTGCCCACGGATCCGTACGGGTGCGCCGTGAGGATCACGACGGGAATGCCGCGGGTGGCCGGGTCGCGCTTGAGCTCGGCCGTGGCGCGAATGCCGTCCATCCCGGGGATGGATACGTCCATGAAGATCAGGTCCGGGTGCTCGGCGCGGGCACGGAGCACGGCGTCGGCGCCGTTGTCCGTGGCCAGCACGCGGTAGCCCTGGCGCTCCAGGTACGCGCTGGCGATGGCGCGCAGCTCCAGCTGGTCCTCGACAATCATGACCGTGCGGGCACCCTGCCCGTTCGGCTCGTAGTGCTGAATCATGCGTGTGTCCTTCCGGGGGAATCTCCTTCCATCATAAACATACAAGTCATTGCGCGCCAGCGTTTAAGCATATTTTCTGCTCTGATACAGTAGCACGAAACAGATCCGCGTCCAATCTGCCGCATCCGCTAGTCGCGGGAGGCGCGCTCGACCACCGTGATCATGGGGTCCAGCTGGTCTACCTCTTCCTCGCGCCCGTCGTCGTCCCAGCGCACGCGGGCGTAGAGGGCCATCGCCTCCAGCACGCTGCCGGTGTGGCCGCCGTCGTGCCGCACCAGGTCGCCCGTCCGCATGTAGTGGGCGGACTCAAGCTGCATCGTTCACCGTCTCCGTCGTCTGCTGTGCGGATGATGCGCGGCGTCCCCCGCGCCGCGGCGCATGCAACTTGACCCGGCCGTGCGCCCGGGGCAACTTCCCCCGCCGAAGCCCGCGAAACGACTGGAAATTGGATCCGAGAGACGGATGACGCAGGACGCCGCACCCCTGGAGCTGGAAACCGACCGCCTGCTGCTGCACTCGCTCCAGGCCGGAGACGAGGCGCGGCTGCAGCGCGTGTTCGAGGCCTGCGCCGACCACTTTGCCGTGCTGATGAGCCAGCGCGTGGCGCCCGACGCGGCCGCGGGCGAGCTGGCCGCCTGCGCGTCCACCCCGGGACGCGGCGTGGCCGTGCTCACCCTGGCCGAGACGGGCGAGGACGTGGGGGCCATCGGCTGGTGGCTGGGCAACCCGGAGCCGGACCGCGCCCTGCTGGGCATGCTGATGGTCGACCCCGCGCACCGCCGGCAGGGGCTGGCGCGCGAGGCCCTGGACGCGCTGGAGGTGTGGCTGCGCGGCCGCGGCATCCGCGCCATGCGCACGGCGTTCCAGCGGCGGCGCCTGACCGTGCACCCCCTCGTCAAGGGGCTGGGGTTCCGGGAGATGAGCATTGCCGAGCACGCGCTGCTGGGGCTGGGCGGCGTGGGCGTGAGCCTGTGGGAAAAGCCCGTCGGCTGATGACGCGCATGGTCACCCCGTTCCGGCTGCCGGACGCCTCGCCATACGCGCAGCGTGCTTTCCGACCAGCCTTCCCTTGCCCCATCCCATGACGACGCACCTGCGCGAGCACGCCCGATTGATCCTGGACGCCGCCGTGGCCGCGGCCGACGCGCGCTCCGCCGTATCCCGCGCGCTGCGGCTGGAGGGTGAGTCCCTGCGGATCGTGGGGGCAGGGGACGTCCTGGAGAGGGTGCACCTTCCCTCGACCGAGAACGTCTGGCTCATCGGCGCGGGCAAGGCGGCGTGCGCCATGGCGGCGGGCGCGCTGGACGTGCTGGGTGACCGCGTCACGGGCGGCACGGTGACGACAAAGGACGGGCACGGACGCGACCTGCCGGGCATCTACGTGTGGGAGGCCGCGCATCCCGTTCCCGACACCCGGGGGATGGCCGGCGCGGCGGACGCCCTGCGGATGGCCCGCGCGGCCGGGCGGCGCGACCTGGTGCTCGTCCTGCTCTCCGGCGGCGCGTCGGCGCTGTGGGCGGCGCCCGCGGCGGGCCTGGCGCTGGGCGACCTGCGGACGGTGACGGACCAGCTGCTGCGCGCCGGCGCCACCATCCACGAGATGAACGCCGTCCGCAAGCACCTGTCGCGCATCGGCGGGGGCAAGCTGGCACGCGCGGCGGCGCCGGCCCACGTGGTCACGCTGGCCGTGAGCGACGTGGTGGGCAGCGAGCTGGCCGTGATCGGCAGCGGGCCCGCCGTGCCGGACTACACGACCTTTGCCGACGCGCTGGACGTGCTGGAGCGGTACGGCATCCAGGCGCCCCCTGCCGTCCGCGCGCACCTGCGGGCCGGCGACGCGGGCGAGGTGGAAGAGACGGTGAGCCTGGGCGACCCGGCGTTCGCCCGCGCGTCCGCGCACGTCGTGGCGTCCAACGCCGACGCGCTGGCGGGCGCCTCGCGCGCGGCGCAGCGGCTGGGATATCTCACCCGCATCGTCGCGGACGACGTGGAGGGTGAGGCGCGCGGCGTGGGCGAGCAGGTGGCGACGCTCGTGCGCGACACGCTGGCGGAGCGGCCAGGCATGCCCGTGGCGCTGCTGCTGGGCGGCGAGACGACGGTCACGGTGACGGGCACCGGGCGCGGCGGCCGCAACCAGGAGCTGGCGCTGTCCGTGGCGATGGAGATCGAGGGAATGGACGGCGTCGTGGTCGCGTCCCTGGGGACGGACGGCACGGACGGGCCCACGGACGCGGCCGGCGGATTCGCGGACGGCGGCACGGTGGCGCGCGGCCACGACGCCGGCCTGGACGCCCGCGAGGCGCTGCGCCGCAACGATGCTTATCCGTTCCTGCGCGCCGCCGGCGACCTGATCGTCACCGGCCCCACGGGGACCAACGTCAACGACGTCGTGCTCGTGCTGATCGACCCGTCCGTCGCATTGGGGGAGGAGCGGACTGGCTGAATCCCGCGTGGGATGGATGGCTCTCGCCGGCAGCAGCCCGCCCCTCCCCCCGGCCCCCGTCCCCGCTCGTTCCTCGCGGAGAGGGGGAGAACCACGCTGACGCGCGTCCGTTCCTCGCGCGATGGCGCGGTTGTCATCCCGGGAAACGGCGGTGCGCGTGGGGCGCCGGACGTTTACATTGCGTCATCCCCCGCATCCATCCGCCTCCTGCCCCTCCCTCCGCATGAAGCGATTTCTCCAGGTCCTGTTCTGGTCGCTCATCCCCGCCGCGTTCATCGGGCCGGGAACGGTCACGACGTGCGCGTCGGCGGGGGCCACGTTCGGGTACGCGCTGCTGTGGTCGCTCACCTTCTCCACCATCGCCACGGTGGTGCTGCAGGAAGCCAGCGCCCGCGTGACGGTGGTCTCGGGCCGCAACCTGGCCGAGGCCATCCGCGACCGGTTTCGCGGGGGCGCCCTCGGCGTGCTGGTGACGCTGCTGGTGCTGGGCGCCATCGTGCTGGGCAACGCGGCGTACGAGGCCGGAAACGTGCTGGGCGCCAGCGCCGGCGCCGCGCTGGGCTCGCCCATCAGCGCGCGGTCGGCCACGCTGCTCATCGCCTTGGCGTCCGCGGCCGTACTGTGGATCGGCACGCCGAAGACGGTCACGACGGTGCTGGCGGCGACGGTGGGCTTCATGGGGATCGCGTTTCTCGCCACGGCGTTCCTGCTCAAACCGCCGGCGGGCGAGGTGCTGGCCGGGAGCATCGTCCCGTCCGTCCCCGCCGGCTCGGGGCTCCTGCTGCTGGGCCTCGTGGGGACCACGGTGGTGCCGTACAACCTGTTCCTGGGATCGGCGGCGGCGCGCGGGCAGGACCTGGGCGAGATCCGGTTCGGGCTCACGGTAGCCGTGATCCTGGGCGGGCTCATCTCCATGGGCATCCTGATCGCCGGGGCGGACGTGGAGGGCACGTTCAGCTACGAGGCCGTGTCGGGCACGCTCTCGGCGCGGCTGGGCGGATGGGCGGGGCCGCTGTTCGCGTGGGGGCTGTTCGCGGCGGGCTTCTCGTCCGCCATCACGGCCCCGCTGGCGGCCGCCGTCACGGCGCAGAGCCTGTTCGGCGCGGAGGGCTCGCACCGGTGGAACGCGCGCGGATGGCGCTACCGGGCCGTGTGGATGGGCGTCCTTGCCGTGGGCGTGGGCTTTGGGCTGGCGGGGGTGCGGCCCATCCCCGCCATCATCCTGGCGCAGGCGCTCAACGGTGTGGTGCTGCCCTTCGCGGCCGTCTTCCTGCTGCTGGTGGTCAACGACCGCGGGCTGATGGGCGACGCGGGCATCAACCGCCCCGCCACCAACGTCGTCACGGCCGCCGTCGTCGCGGTCACGCTGGTGCTGGGCGTGTCCGGCGTGCTGCGTGCGGGCGCGTCCGTGATCGGCGGGACGCCCACGGAGGGGCAGATCCTGGGCACGGCGGGCGTGATCGCGGCCGTGCTGCTCGTCCCCCTGCTGATGGCCGTCCGCCGCGCGCGCCGCGCCCCGGCGTCCATCTCCCTGGCCGCCGCGCCCGCCCTCCCGCGCTGACGCGCATCGGCATCCGGCGGATAAAAGACCGGCCCCGCGGACGTGCTCCGCGGGGCCGGTTCTGCTCGATCAATCAGCTTGGCTCAGCGGCCCACGGGCCGTCGCCGCGACCACGGTTCTCCATCCCCCCCGTTCACCGCCACGCCGTCGCGGCCCGGGCCGATGACGATGCAGCGATACAGGGGCTGCGTGCAGCCGTCCGGGTCCCAATCGGAGCGGCGCCAGCAGAACGAGTCTTCCGAGAGCTGCACGAAATCCCAGAGCACCGCCCTGCCCTCGGCGTCCTTGCGCGTCTCGCCCGTGATCCGGGCGCGGATCACGCCGGGCACGACCGTCAGCACGCGGTACTCCGACGAGTCGCGGCTGCCCTGGTCCGGGTAGCTGGAGATGATGTACTTGCCGCCGTACGCCACACGCATAATCTGCGCGCTGTCGCAGCCCGTCTCGTTGTTCCCCCAGCGCCACTCGCCTTCGATCCACTCCATCGACGACTGCGCGCGGGCCGGCACGGCGCCCAGCGCCAGCACGGCGAGGGCGGCCAGGAACGTCCATCGGATGCGGATCGGACTCATCTGCTTCGTGCTTCGGGTGGCTCGTTCGGCGCGGATCAGGCCAGCGCGGGGGCGCCGGACAGCTCCGAGGTGCAGGCGGGGCAGCGCACGGCCGCCACGTGGATGCGCGACCGGCAGAACGGGCAGTCCTTTTCCGTGGGCTCCGGCGGCGCGACGGCCTCCTTTGCCCGCAGGCGCCCGTACGCGCGCACCAGCACGAACACGGCAAACGCGGTGATGAGGAACGCGATCACGTTGTTGATGAACACGCCGTAGCTCACGATGGGCGCGCCCGCCTCCACGGCCGCCGCACGCGACGCGAAGTGCTGGCCGGACAGGCTCACGTACAGCTCGGAGAAGTCCGCGCCGCCCGTCGCCAAGCCGATGGGCGGCATGAGGATGTCGTCCACGAACGACTTGACCACCGTCGTGAACGCCGCGCCGATGATGATGCCCACGGCCAGGTCCAGCACGTTGCCGCGCGCGATGAAGTTGCGAAAATCGTTCACCATGAGACTGCTCCCGGGTGAGGGATGAAGGGGAGTTTTGCGGCAAGGAATGCATCGCCCGCCCCGCGCGCGCAAGGCTCCCGGATGCGATGGACGACGGCGATCCGGCGATGATCCGGAAAAGGCGGCCGTCGAGCCGGGAGCGGCTGAAGCCGCCGCAACGACCGCGGAAAGCCTCACAAATTACGTGAGGCTTCAACTGCTCAAGGGCGTCGCCGGTGCACACGAGCCGACCTCCTCTGGGGCAGTCCGCGAAGGCGGACTTCGCGAACTTCCAGCGGCGAATTCATTCGCTCGGCTGGGGGACGGCCCCTACCGGAATCACATCCGCATCGGCAAACGCTCCGGCGGGAGGCCGGGCCAAGCCGCGGGAACCCTGCGTGACTACGACGCGTCCGCGGGCTGGGCCGAACGGGAGCCGACCACCGTCTGCCCCGCGCCGCTCATGCGCCGCGCCCACGAGACGATTACGTCCTGGATCTGGTCCCGGTTGATGACCGCGCGCATCGGCACCGGCGTCTCGGTGCCGTCGACGGTGCGGAACCGCAGGCCGTCAGGCGTGGTCTCCACGCCGGCCAGCTCGGCCCAGGCAAAGCTGTAGCGCCGAAAGCGGCCCAGGGTGAGCGTGAGGTGCGTGTCGTCCATGCGCAGGCTGCGGCGCGCGCGGCGGCGGTACTGGATGAGCGGGTGCAGGAACGCCAGCCCGACCGCCACGATGGCGCTCAGCAGCTCCGGCGAGAACAGCTTTCCGCCCGCGCTGCGCTCTACGTACCACTCCGTCAGCAGCACGGCCGCGGCGACCAGGTTCAGCCAACTGACGCGGGCGGATTCTTCATCGTCCGAGTCCGTGTGGCGCACCTCACGGGCGACGGCGAACGCGAGCGCCAGCGCCAGGACGATCTCCAGGACGCTCAGGAGGGGGCGCGTGGAGAACGAATCGCTCGCCGCCGCCCCCAGCCCCACGGCGGCCGCGACGTGGCCCAGCAGGTCCATGCGCTCGGCCAGCCGCACCCGGCGGTCCTGCAGGGGGATGACGATGGTTTCCATCGGATGCGAAACGGTCGAAGAAGAACGCCGGGCGTGGACCTCCAATCTGCACTGCGCGCAGGAAAAACGGGAGCCCGGACGGAAATCGGATTCCGTCCGGGCTCGACGTTCCGGATGGCGCCGGCAGGTGATGACCTGACGCTGCGCGCCTCGAAGCGTCATCCTGAGGAGCCGCCGCGCGATGCCTGCCTGGGCTTGATCCATGGCGGCGACGAAGGATCTTGTATGCGAGACTCGGGCCGGCTTCCAGGCATGAAGCCGGCACCGTGGTTTGGATACAAGATCCTTCGGTCGCGCCAAAGTTCCTGCGCGTGTTCACGTTACGCGCGGCGCTCCCTGAATAAAAAGACGACCGGCGTGACCCCGCACGTGTGGCGCCTCCCCGCGAGCGCCCCCTCCGGGCTCGCGGAGCTCGCCCACCTCCCTCAAAAAACCCTGGGGGAGGTTGAACTACTGCTTGCATCCCGCAGGGTGCGCGTAGCGCTGAATGACTCAGGATGACGCTCGCTGGGCTCCGCCGAAGCCGCCGCCGATCAGTCGTCCGACTCGGGCACGTCCGCGAACGCCAGGCCGAACGCGCAGACGCCCACCTGCACCGAGCGGTCCGTCGCTCCGCTGGACGTAAGGCGATACACAAAGCCCGGATCCGCCGCCACGCAGCTGCGCGCGTTGGTCACATGCAGCCGGCCGGAGCTGTCGAAGCCCAGCCCCGAGATGACGGTCTGGTTGCCCGGCTCGATGGGATCGTTCAGGCCGATGCGGAACGACGTGGTGGACGGGTTCCACACCACGATGCCCGTGCCGTAGATGCCCACGTACAGCTCGCCGTTGGGCGCCGCCGCCAGCGACGACGGGAAGTCGCCGAAGCCCGTGTAGCGCGCCTCTTCGGCGAGCGTCTGCAGGTTAACGACGGAGAGCGAGCCGTCGTTGCCGCCAAAGGTGCCCGAGTTGAGCACGTACAGGCGGTTGCCCACGATCTCGGCCGCGCCGGGATTCACGCCCGTGAGCTGCACCGTCTGCACAAAGCGCAGGCGGTCGTCCAGCACCGTCACGCTGCCGGGCCCGGCCGGCGTGAAGTTCACCAGGTTGGCGTTGATGACGTACACGCGCGCGCCGTCGCTCACCACGGCCTGCGGATAGGTGCCCACGGCCACCTCGGCACCCGCCGTGCCGCGCAGCACGTTCACGGGCGACACGGAGTTGCGGCCCGGGTTGGCCACCACGGCGATGGAGTCGTTCACGAAGTCCACGCCCGTGGCGCCGGAGTTGGCCGGCAGGGCCACCGTGCTGGTGACGGAGCTCGTCCGCAGGTTCACCACGGCGGCGAACGGATAGGTGCCCAGGGGCACCACGGCCCACTGGCCCAGCGCGGCCACGCCCACGGGACTGCCCTGCGCGCCCAGCTGCACCTTGCGCGTCTGCACCACGTCGCCGCCCTCCTGGGGCACCAGCGACAGCGAGTTCTCCGTGCTGTTCACCACCACCACCAGCCGCTCGGCGATCTCCGGCTCGTTGGGATCGCTTTCGCAGGCGGCCGCCAGCGGCAGGGCCAGGAGCGCGGCGAACGCCGCCAGCCGGCGCGCGTATCGAGTGTACATCGTCCTCTATCGTTGCGTTTGATGTGAATCCGTGCGCGCGATGCGCACGTCGAGCCGAACCCGGCGGCCGGGCTCGGGAAAACCGGCGATCAGCGAATCCTTCTCGTCCAGCGCGCGGTCCACGTCCACGGCCGTCGACATCGTCCACGCGCCCATCCGCCAGTCGCGGCCGGCGCGCAGCTCCGTGCTCCAGAAGCCGGGGAGCGCGTTGACCCGCGCGGCCACGGGGTAGCGCTCGCCCGTGTAGCGCGCGGCCCCGTCCACCCGCCACGGCCCGCGCCGCCACTCCGCGCCCACGGAGCCCGTGTGCCGCGGGCGATACGCCAGCTGCACGCCCCGCGCGTCCGCGTCGTCGTAGGTGATGGCGGCCAGGGCGTACGCCCCGCGCATCCGCAGCCCGGCCGCCGGCAGCCCCACCTCCACCCGCGTGTCCACGCCGCGGCGCACGGCGTCCAGGTTCCGCGGGCTCCACCGGAAGCGGAAGTCCGGCAGCCACACGATCATCCCCTTCACGTCGCCCGTGTAGGCGGATGCGTACGCGCTCACCTCCGCCGCGCCGATGGACGTCGACGCCGACGCGCCCAGCTCCCACTCGTTGGGCACGCGCTCCGGGCGCAGGTCGGGATTGGGCAGCACGCCCACACCGGCCTGGAAGAACTGGTCACCCAGGGACGGCGGCGCGTAGCTGCTGCGGTTGGCCAGCTGCACGCGGACGATACCGACCTGCGTCCCCGCCGTGAGCGCGCGGCTCACGTACACGCCGTCCGTGATGCCGTCGCGGTCCGCGCGCCCCTCCGCCGAGAGCGTCAGGCGGCCGATCCCGCCCGATGCGTGGGCGAACGCGCCCACGTCCGTCCGCGTGCGCGGGGCAGACTCCGCCAGGGCGCCCGCGTCCACGCGCTGGGTAGATGCCTCCAATCCGCCGCCCCACCCGCGCAGCCAGCGGCCGTCCGCCAGCCGGTCGGCCTCCACGCGCAGCGACGCCATCCGCACGCGCGTCGTGTCGTCGTACGCGATGCCGAACGGCGGCCGCGGATCCGCGTAGCGCACCCGCTGCGACGCGCCCGAAAGGAGCGCCGACGCCGATCCGCCCTCCGTCGCCCGGCGCCACGAGAGCGACGCGCGGCCGCGCTGCATCTCCTGCCGCGCGGCCGGCGACGGCGTGTGGCCCGTGCCCGGCAGCCCGCGGTCCGTGGCGTCCCACCCGCCCCGCATCCGCAGCTCGCCGCCCGCCAGCCCGCTCGACACGGCGGCGAAGGCGCTCCGCTCGTCCAGGTCCGCGTTGGATCGCCGGACGATGACGGGGTCGTTGGGATCGCGCTCGTAGTCGAACACGCCCTCCATCCGCCGCACGGTCCCGCCCGCCTGGAGCACGGCGCCCCGCGCCCGCGTGCCCCACTCCGCCGACGCCGATCGCTCCTCCAGCGTCCCGGCGGAAACCTCGACGGCGCGGCGTACACTGCCCGCGCGCGTCTCGATGAGCACCACGCCGGCGGCCGCCCGTGGCCCGTAGCGGGCGGAGCGCGCGCCCGGGAGGACGACGACGCGGTCGATGGACTGCGCGGGGACGGAGCTCAAGTCCGCCTCGCCGCTCACGGGGTCGTTCAGCGGGGCGCCGTCCACCAGCACCAGCACCTCGTCGGGCGCGCTGCCGCGGATGCTCACCGTCCGCGCGCCGCCCGCGCTCGTGGACCGGACAACGACGCCGGGGACGCGCTCCACGACGTCCGCCGCCGTACGCGCGCCGCTGGC
>NZ_DASURI010000138.1:0-6574 GCF_036280135.1 Longimicrobium sp. | reverse complement strand
ACGGACAACCCGGAGGAGGACAACACGGTGGCGCAGGTGTTCCAGAAGGGGTACCGGCTCAAGGGCGTGCTGCTGCGCCCCGCCCGCGTGGTGGTGCGCAAGCACGGCTGACGGCTTCCGGGCGCCCGGCCCGCCGCGCGCGGGGCGGGCGCCGTTCATTCGCGTCAGGTCACGATGTCGACACAGACCAAGGACTTCTATCGCGTCCTGGGCGTGGCCGAGAACGCCAGCCAGGACGAGATCAAAAAGGCGTACCGCAAGCTCGCCAAGCAGTACCACCCGGACGCCCATCCCAACGACGCCGCCGCGGCCGAGCGCTTCAAGGAGATCTCCGAGGCGTACTCGGTGCTCTCGGACGAGGACAAGCGCAAGCAGTACGACCAGATGCGCAAGTTCGGCGGCCTGGGCGGGCTGGGCGGCTTTCGTCCCGGCGCGGGCCGGCCGGGGGGCGCGGGCGCGCCCGGCGGCGCGCAGACGTTCACCTTTGACGACCTCTCCGACCTGGGCGGAGGGTTCGGCGACCTGTTCGGCAACATCTTCGACTTCGGCAAGCGCCGGGGGGCGCGGCCGGGCGGCGGGCCGGAGCGGGGCGAGAACATCGAGTACGCGGTGGAGATCCCCTTTCGCACGGCGGTGCGCGGCGGCAAGGTGACCATCCAGGTGCCGGTGACGGAGGACTGCCCCACCTGCGCCGGCAGCGGCGCGGCCCCGGGCGCCACCGTCAACCCCTGCCCGGAGTGCCAGGGCAAGGGCACCGTCACGTTTGGCGCGGGCGGCTTTGGCGTCACCCGCCCCTGCCCGCAGTGCCGCGGCAAGGGCAAGGTGCCCAGCCAGCCCTGCCCCACCTGCAGCGGCGCGGGCCAGGTGCGTCGCCAGCGCGCCGTGAACGTCACGGTGCCGGCCGGCGTGGACAACGGCTCCAAGCTGCGCCTGGCCGGCCAGGGCGAGCGCGGCGAGGCCGGCGGCCCGCCGGGGGACCTGATGATCACGTTCCGCGTGGAGGCCGACTCGTTCTTCACGCGCGACGGGCTGGACGTGGAGTGCACCATCCACGTGAACCTGGCGCAGGCCGTGCTGGGGTCCAAGGTCAAGGTGCGGACGGTGGACGGCCAGTTCGTCGTCCTCAAGGTGCCGCCGGGCACGCAGCCCGGGCGCCGGTTCCGCATCAAGGGGATGGGCGTGGAAAAGAGCGGCCGCCGCGGCGACCAGTTCGTCAAGGTGCAGGTGGACGTGCCCGAGACGCTGGACGAGCCGGCCCGCAAGGAGTTCGAGGAGTTCGCCGCCGCGGCCGGGATGCGGCATTAGAACGGAAGTGCCACGTTGCAAGTGCCAAGTGGCACCCCGCGAGACGGCAGGCATTCTGCACTCGGGTACAGCCGCACTTGGTACTCGGCACTTGGCACTTGGCACTAGCTACCTTTCCGACATGAGCCAGACGTTCACCGACGACAACCTGCTCACCTGGGAAGCCTTCGCGTCGGGCGGCCGATTCGGCCTGTCCGTGCGGCCCCGGGTGATCTTTCACTGCCTGAGCGACCGCTCCATCCCCGCCCGCGTCGTGCAGGTCCAGGGCGACGAAGCCGACGCCGAGGAGCTGATCCACGAGTCGCAGGTGGAGCGCCTGCGCCAGCTGCTGCGGGAATCCAACGAGCTGGAGTAGCGTCGGCCGATCTCGGCGGATACGAGAACGGGAGCGGTGCCGTCGCGGCGCCGCTCCCGTTCTGTCTCGAGCCCCTGGACCTGATCGCGCCATGCCGTTCAGGCAAGGGATTGGCCGAGTCGGAAGGTTCCAGGTTCTCCCGCCTTGCGCACAACCATTTCAGGACCTAATACTCTGAAAACGTTTCATCTCAACCCGAACTGGAGGCTCGCCATGACGAACCCGATTCCCACCCGGATGCGCCGCAAGCTCGCCGCGCTCCTGGCCACGCCGCTCCTGCTCGCCGCCGCCTCGGCGGACCGGGTGGCGTACCGCGACACCTACTACTCCAGCGCGAGCCAGACGACCATCGTGGGCAAGGGCGTGGGATACTGCGACGGGGACTACATCATAGTCTCCGGGTACGCGACCTCCTACTACACAACCGTGTACGCGCCGCCCTGCCCCTGAGTCGCCCGCGTCGACGTGAAACGGGAGCGGAGCCATCGCGGCGCCGCTCCCGTTTTCTTTCTAATCCGCTTCCCGCCGAAGGGGATGAACTGCTTTCTCACGCAGAGGGAGCAGAGGCAGCAGAGTACCCCAGCCCGCGCGCGGGACGGCCACCGCACCGTTTCCCTCTCCCTGCTATGTCCGCCTTCGCGGCAGGAACTGCATTTCTCACGCAGAGCCGCAGAGGACGCAGAGTACCCCAGTCCCCGCGTGGAGCCACGCTTCGACGCGATCAGCCGATCCGTGACGAACAAAACGGGAGCGGCGCCCTCGCGCGCCGCTCCCGTTTCTCATGTTGTCGCCTTCGCGCGGGAACTACACTCTCACGCAGAGCCGCGGAGGACACAGAGTACGTCATCGCGCAATGAAGTACTCTGCTGCCCCTGCTCCCTCTGCGTGAGAATTCAGTTGCGGTTCGTCAGCGTTCCACGAGACTCACGCCGACACACGATCACGCGGCGATGCGGCCGCCACCAAGCACCACGTCGCCGCTGAAGAGTACGGCGGACTGGCCGGGCGTCACGGCGCGCTGGGGGGTGTCCAGCACCAGGCGCACCACGCCGCCCTCCGCCGATTCCACGCGCGCGGGGACAGCGGGGGCGCGATGGCGCATCTGCACACGGACGGCATCGCCGGGCGCGGGCGGCGCGGCCAGCCAGCTCAGCTCGCCGATGGCCACGTCGCCGCGCAGCAGTTCCTCCGCCGTGCCCACCACCACCTCGCGCGTCTGCGGGCGCGTGCCGATCACGTACAGCGGCAGCGACCGCCCGCCGCCCAGCCCCTTGCGCTGGCCCACCGTGAACCGCGCGTAACCGTCGTGCCGGCCGATCACCTCGCCCGTGGTCGTCACCAGCGCACCGGGAGCGAGTGCATCGTGATCGGTCCCCAGCTTCTTGCCCAGGAAGCGCGCGTAGTCGCCGTCGGGGACGAAGCAGATCTCCATGCTCTCCGGCTTCTCCGCCGTGGAGAGGCCCAGCTGCCGCGCGATCTCGCGCACCTCGGGCTTCGTCAGCTCGCCCAGGGGGAACATGAGCTGCGGCAGCATCTCCGGCGGCAGGGACCACAGGAAATACGACTGGTCCTTGTTCTCGTCCACGCCGCGCAGGAGCACCGTGTTGCCGGCGGCGTCCGTGCCCATGCGGGCGTAGTGGCCCGTGGCGATGGCATCGCAGCCCAGCATGCGGCCGCGGCGCAGCAGGTCGCGGAACTTGGTGTTGCCGTTGCAGCGCACGCACGGGTTGGGCGTGCGGCCGGCGGCGTACTCCGCCACGAAGTCGTCGATCACGTCGCGCGTGAACTCGCGCTCCACGTCGAACACGTAGTGCGCGATTCCCAGGCGGTCCGCCACCCGCTTGGCGTCCATGATGCCGTCCAGCCCGCAGCAGGTCTTGCCGGGGCCGTTCTCGGCCTCTGCCTCGGAGTAGCAAAAGGTCTTCATCGTTACGCCGATCACGTCGTGCCCCTGCTGCTTGAGCAGGGCCGCCGCCACCGACGAGTCCACGCCGCCCGACATGGCGACGAGGACGGTTCGCTTCTCCATCCTGGACTGCAGGGAATAGGGAACAGGGAATAGCCCGCACGGCCGTCCGATCGGGTGGATACACCGCATCGGCGTCGCGGCTCCCCGGCATCCTAGAAGCGGACGCGCTCCACCACGGAGGGGAAGACTTCCAGCACGCGGTCGATGTCCTCCGCCGTCGTCTCGCGGGCCAGGGAGAAGCGGACGGACGGGCCGGCGACCTCCGCGGGGAGGCCCATCGCCGTCAGCACGTGCGAGGGCTCCACGGCGCCGCTGCTGCACGCGCTCCCGGACGACACCGCGACGCCCTCCCGATCCAGCGCCATCAGCAGCATCTCCGCGTCCGCGCCGGGGGCGGACACGTTCAGGATCGTCGGCAGGCGCGGCGCGCCGGCGGCGTTCACGCGGAGGCCCGGCACGCGCGCGCACAGGCCGGTCTGCAGCCGGTCGCGCAGGGTGGCGAGCCGCGCCATCTCCGCCTCCCGCTCTGATTCCGCCAGCTCGGCCGCGAGCGCCAGGCCCACGGCGCCCGCCACGTCTTCCGTGCCGCTGCGCAGCCCGCGCTCCTGCCCGCCCCCGTGCAGCAGCGGATAGAGCTTCGTCCCACGGCGGACGAACAGCGCGCCCGTGCCGCGCGGCCCACCCAGCTTGTGCGCGCTGAACGCGGCCAGCGTGGCGGGAATCGCATCCATCCGCACGGGGACCTTGCCCAGCGCCTGCACGGCGTCGGTGTGGAAGGCAACGCCCGCGTCCGCGCAGAGAGCCGCGATGCGCTCTACGGGCTGGATGGCGCCCGTCTCGTTGTTGGCCCACATTACGGAGACGACGGCGGGTCGATCCGATCGAGCGATCTCCGTCAGCGCATCCACCTCCACCAGTCCGTCCCCGTCGACGACGATCGCGCGGACGGGGACGCCCTCCGCCGCGAGTGCATCCGCCGTCGCGAGGACGGCCTTGTGCTCGATGGCGGAGACGGCGACGGCGCGCGCGCCCTCCGCCCGCGCGCGGCCGCGGACGGCCAGGTTGTCCGCCTCCGTGCCGCCGCGCGTAAAGACGATCTCCGCCGGGCTCGCGCCGATGACGGCGGCAAGGCGGGCGCGGGCATCGTCCAGCGTGGCGCGGGCATCACGACCCCAGCGGTGCACGCTGCTGGGGTTGCCCCACCGCTCGCCCAGCACGCGCAGCATGGCCGCCTGCACCTCGGGGCGCGGGGGCGTGGTGGCGGCGTGGTCCAGGTAGACGGGCTCGGGCATTGGACGTGCGGGCACGGGTGAAGCGGATTGATAAACGCGAACGCCCGTCAGGTTTCCGGCACGGCCAAACCGGATGGGGCAAAAGGCTTTACCGGGCGTGACACGATGCGTACATTGGGCCCGCGGACGTCTCTTTCCCAGCGAGTGTACCAGGCATGATCCCGCCCCTTCCGGACAGCCGGCCGGCGACCTTTCGGACCACCGTGCACGGCACCGTATTCGGCGAGCGCGCCACGCACGTGGCCGAGGTGGCGCCCGGCGACGAGCTGGTGCTCATCCCCGATCCGCCCATGGAGGACGAGCCCGAGGTATGGGTGCACGCCCGCGGCGGCGAACCGCTGGGGCACCTGCCGCCGGAGATCAACGCGTGGCTGGCGCCGTGGCTGCTGCGCGGCGGGCAGGCCCGCGCCACCGCCGTCCGGGTGCACGGAGACGACGTGCCCAGCTGGAAGCGGCTGGTGATCGAGGTGCGGTGCGAGGGATGACGGCAGGGAATAGGGAATAAGGAATAGCCTGCAACTGCTCGAACTGCCGGGGACAGGTTACACGGGACGGCCCGCAACGGCGGAGCTTTCCCTGCTCAGAGCGCGGCGATCCGGATGCGGGTCGCCGCGTTTTTGGCCCTCACCCGCTCGCTGTCGCTCGCACCCTCTCCCGCAAACTGCGCGGGAGAGGGTGTAGACTTCGAACGGGCTCTCTGCCCATCGGCAGGGGTTCCGCCAGACAGAACCGGATCAGATGCTGCGGACGGGGAGGGCGACGACGTCGTCCACCTGCATCGTCTCGATGGTGTGGAAGGGCTCGCCGTACGCCGTGCGGATGAGGCTGCCGTAGCGGGCCGCGTGCATCCGCACCTGGTCGTACAGCGGACGGTCGCCGCCCGGATACACTTCCCCGCCCCACGTCTTGCCGTCGAACTGCGAGGCGTAGCAGTGCATGGCCTGCATCTTGGTCTCGATGTAGTCCGTGATGTCCACCACGAAGCTGGGCTTCACGGGGTCTTCCCGGTACGTGAGCGCGTACAGCAGCTTGTGCGGACGATGCGGCTCGCCCGGCGCGTCCAGCTTGGCCAGGCCGGCCAGGAAGCACGCGTCGTACGCCAGCTGCGACGCGATGCGGTGGTCCGGGTGGCGGCCCGTGACGTACGGCAGGATCACCACGCGCGGTCGGAACGCGCGGATGAACGACGCCATCAGGCGCCGCGTCTCCGGGGTGTTCTCCAGCCCCGCGTCGGGCAGGCCGGCGTTGCGGCGCGCCGTCACGCCCAGGATGCGGGCCGCCGCGTCGGACTCTTCGCCGCGGAGTTGGGCGCTGCCGTCGGTGCCGCGCTCGCCCGCGGTCAGGTCCAGGATGCCCGTGCGGTAGCCCTGCGCCGCCGTGCGGGCCATGGTGCCGCCCACGAGCAGCTCCACGTCGTCGCGGTGCGCCGCGATGGCCAGCAGGTCCACGGGCGGGGCGAGGGCGGGGTCCTGGGGCGGGACGGGGTCGGTGCTGGAGATGTCGGTCACGGCTTGAAGGCCAGGGAATAGGGAGTAGGGAATAGGGAACAGCCTGCAACGGCGGTCCCTGCTTCCATCAGGTTTTCTGCATCAAGGACGGGGATCGCGCCTCCTGCACGCCGGCGGGATGTCTGCCGGCCCGCGGAGGGGGGGG
>NZ_DASURI010000137.1:0-6468 GCF_036280135.1 Longimicrobium sp. | reverse complement strand
ATCATTGATTCTCCTCCTGGTTGGCCATGGGATTGATAAAAAAACCGGCCCCGCGGCATCATCGCCGCGGGGCCGGTCTCGTCCATCGATCCACCTTCCGTCAGACCGCGCGCATCAGCCGTGGTGCACGCCGACGGGCTGGCGGACGGCGATGTCGCGGCTGCCCTTGAGGATGGCCTTCTTCACCTCGCCGATGGCCTTGGTGATGCGGATCTCGCGCGGGCAGGCCTCCGTGCAGTTGAAGATCGTGCGGCAGCGCCACACGCCCTCGCGGTCGTTCAGGATCTCCAGCCGCTCGCCAGACGCCTCGTCGCGGCTGTCGAAGATGAAGCGGTGCGCGTTCACGATGGCCGCCGGGCCCACGAAGTTCTCGTCGGCCCAGAAGCTGGGGCAGCTCGTGGTGCACGCCGCGCACAGGATGCACTTCGTCGTATCGTCGAACTTCTCGCGGTCGGCCACGGACTGGATGCGCTCGCGGCCGCCGGCGGGCGGGGCCGCGTCCGTCACCAAAAAGGGGAGCACGGAGCGGTACTGGGCAAAGAACCCCTCCATGTCCACCACCATGTCCTTGATGACCTTGAACCCCATCAGGGGCTCGATGGTCACGTGGTCGCCCACGTCCTTGATGAGCACCTTGCACGCAAGGCGGTTCACCCCGTTGATGCGCATGGCGTCGGACCCGCACACGCCGTGGGCGCAGCTGCGCCGGTAGGTGAGCGTGCCGTCCTGGTACCACTTGACGGTGTTGAGCGCGTCCAGCACCCGGTCCGTGGGGTCCGCCTGCACCGTGTACTCGTGGTACGACGGCTTGGCGTCCACGTCGGGGTTGAAGCGAAAGATGCGCAGCGTCACGTTGCGCAGCCCCGCCACGTTGGCGCGGGGGGCCGCGCCGCGGGGAGCCGGCCGCGCCTGGGCAGTGGAGGCCGCCATCAGTACACCCTCTCCTTGGGCTCGAACTTGGTGAGCGTCACCGGCTTGTACGTGATGTCGATGGGCCCGCCCTCCGTCGCGCGCGTGGTGAGCGTGTGCTTCATCCACTCCACGTCGTTGCGCTTCTCGTAGTCCTCGCGCATGTGGGCGCCACGGCTTTCCGTGCGGTTGAGCGCCGCCACGGTCGTCACCTCGGCCAGGTCCAGCAGGTTGCCCAGCTCCCAGGCCTCCAGCACGTCCGTGTTGTAGCGCGTGCCCTTGTCGCCCACCACCACGCCGTCAAAGCGCTTCTGCAGCGCGCGCACGCGCTCCAGGGCGCTCGTCATCCCCTCGCCCGTGCGGTAGATGCCCACGTCGTCCTGCATGACGTCCTGCATCTCCTCGCGCAGCCGGGCCGCCGGCTCGCCCTTCTGCACGCTCAGCAGCTTGCTGAACTGCGCCTCGGCGAACTCCGTGGGATTCCTGGGAAGCGGCGGCAGGTCGGCCGTCTTGCAGAACTCCGCCATGGCCAGCCCGCCCCGGCGCCCGAAGACGACGAGGTCCAGCAGCGAGTTGGTCCCCAGGCGGTTGGCCCCGTGCACGGACACGCACGCCACCTCGCCGGCCGCGTAGAAGCCGGGAAGCACGTTCCTGCCGTCGCGCAGCACGCGGCAGTCGATGTCCGTGGGAATGCCGCCCATGGCGTAGTGCGCCGTGGGCTGGATGGGCATGGGGTCCTTGACGGGGTCCACGCCCAGGTACGTGCGGCAAAAGTCGGCAATGTCGGGGAGCTTGCCCTCGATCACCTCGGCGCCCAGGTGCGTGGCGTCCAGGTACACGTACTTCTTGCCGTTGATGCCCCGCCCGTCGCGGATCTCCTTGCTGATGGCGCGGGAGACCACGTCGCGCGAGGCCAGGTCCTTCATCGTGGGCGCGTACTTCTCCATGAAGCGCTCGCCCAGGTCGTTGCGCAAAATGCCGCCCTCGCCGCGCACGCCCTCGGTGATGAGGATGCCCAGGCGGTAGATGCCCGTGGGGTGGAACTGGTAGAACTCCATGTCCTGCAGCGCGATGCCGCGCCGGTAGGCAATGGCCACGCCGTCACCCGTGTTGGCGTGCGCGTTGGACGTGATCGACCACACCCGGCCGAATCCGCCCGTGGCGAACTCCACGGCCTTGGCATGGAACACGTGCAGGTCGCCCGTCGCCACCTCCCACGCCACGACGCCGCAGCAGCGGCCGTCGTCGGCGAGGATCAGGTCCACCACCTGGAACTCGTCGTAGAACTCCACCCCCTGCTTGATGCAGTTCTGGTAGAGCGTCTGCAGGATCATGTGCCCCGTGCGGTCCGCGGCGTAGCACGAGCGCCGCACCGGGCCCTGCCCGAAGTGGTGCGTGTGTCCGCCGAAGGGGCGCTGGGCGATCTTGCCGTCGGGCGTGCGGCTGAACGGGAGCCCCATGTGCTCCAGCTCGATGATGACCGGCACGGCCTCTTCGCACATGATCTCGATGGCGTCCTGGTCGCCCAGGTAGTCCGACCCCTTCACGGTGTCGAACGCGTGCCACTCGGGATGGTCTTCCTCGAGGTTGGCCAGCGCGGCGCAGACGCCGCCCTGGGCCGCGCCCGTGTGCGACCGCGTGGGGTACAGCTTGCTGATGACGGCGGTGCGCAGGTTGGGCTGGCGGGAGAGGTAGATGGCCGTCATCAGCCCCGCCCCGCCGCCGCCCACCACCAGGGCGTCGTACGTGTGCGTATGGATCATCGGCGCGCGGCGCTCGCGAAGTCGAAGGTCAGCAGGCCCCAGATGCCCCAGAGCAGGATTGCCAGCACGACGGTGTAGGCGATGGCCTTGACCACCTTGCGCGCGCCGGGATTGCGGATGTAGTCCTCGATGCTGTAGCGCAGGCCGTTGAGCCCGTGCAGCATGGCGAAGGTGGCCAGCCCCACGTTGAACAGGCGCCACAGGGGGTTGTTCCAGCGCTCCAGCACCACCTGCGAGCTCAGGTGCTCCACGCCCACCACCAGGTTCCACCAGTACAGGTGGTACAGGGCCATGAAGATGAGCAGCAGGCCGCTCACCCGCATGAACACCCAGGAGTACAGCTCGAACTTGCCCTTCTTCTGCATCGTGGCGTCGGGCCGCTCGTAGCCGCCGCCGCGCCGGGCCCCGCCGCGTCCGGGCGCCTCGTCCATCCCCGGCACCTCGTCGATGGTGGTGCTCATCGGCCGGCCTCCATGCTCACGGGGGCCACGGCGTTCTGCGGCGCCGCCTGCACCTGCAGCTCGTACGTCTCGCCGCGCTCGCGCATGCGCTGCTCGTGGCGCTCCGTGCCCGGCTCCGGCCGCAGGCCAAAGAGGGGGGCAACCATGAGCCAGGCCACGGGCAGGATGAGCACGGCCGAGAGCCCCGCGGCGGCCCAGGCCAGGCGCCGCTGGTGCAGCATGGCGATGGGCCAGAAGTCCTGCACGATGATGCGCAGGCCGTTGAGGGCGTGGTACAGCACGGAGAAGAAGATCAGCAGTTCCGCGAAGCGGAACAGGGGGCTGCGGTACAGGTTCAGGGCCTCGTCGTAGAAGTCCGGCCAGTACACCACGGCGGCCGTCTCCACCACGTGGATGATGAGGAACGCCAGGATGCCCAGACCCGTGACCCGGTGAAGGAGCCAGGTCCACATCCCGGCGTTGCCCTTGTAGCGCAGCGCGTTGCCCAGCGAACGGGCACGGTATTCGGATGCCATGGTGCGGTACTCCGTTTGGGTGGCGGGAGCGGCGTGCCCCCGCGGGGTCCCAACACTCCGCCGCGCCGCATCCCGAAGGGGCGCGGCGCGGCGGACACTACGGGCGCGTCAGACCGTGGCGCCCAGCACGCGCATGGGCTCGCGCACGGCCTCGGCGCTCTTTTCCAGCGCGGCGCGCTCCTCGTCCGTGAGCGTCACCTCCAGGATGCTCTCCAGCCCGCCGCGGCCCAGCTTGCAGGGCACGCCCAGGAACAGGCCGCTCATCCCGTACTCGCCCTGCAGGTACGCCGCGCAGGGAAGGATGCGCTTCTTGTCCTTGACGATGGCCTCGGCCATCTGCACGGCGCCGGACGACGGGGCGTAGTACGCGCTGCCCGTCTTGAGGTACTTGACGATCTCGGCGCCGCCGTTGCGGGCGCGGTCCACGATGGCGTCCAGGCGCTCGCGGTCAATCAGCTGCGTCACCGGGATGCCGCTCACGGTGGTGTAGCTGATGAGGGGCACCATGGTGTCGCCATGGCCGCCCAGCACCATGGCCTGGATGTCCTCCACCGACACGTCGATGGCCTCGGCCAGGAACGAGCGGTAGCGGCCCGTGTCCAGCACGCCCGCCATGCCGATGATGCGCTCGCGGGGAAAGCCGGTGGCCTCCATGGCCACGTAGCACATCACGTCCAGCGGGTTGCTGACCATGATGATGATGGCGTCGGGCGACACGCGGGCGATGTTCTCGCACACCTGGCGCACGATGCCGGCGTTGGTGTTGAGCAGGTCGTCGCGGCTCATCCCCGGCTTGCGGGCAATGCCGGCCGTGACGATGTAGATGCCGCTGCCGGCCGACTCCTCGTAGCCGTTGCTGCCCACGACGCGCGTGTCGAAGCCCTCGATGGGCGCCGACTCCCACTGGTCCAGGCCCTTGCCCTGGGGAATGCCCTCGGCGATGTCGATGAGCACCACCGTGCGCGCGAGCTCCTTTTCGGCGACGCGCTGGGCGGCCGTGGCGCCCACGTTGCCCGCCCCAACCACCGTAATCTTGTCGATCATCTTCAAGGCCGTGTGCGAGAGTTCTCGGGCCGCCGGTCAACCGGGTCCGCGTGCGACTGCATTCTTGGGGCCGACGGTGGCGGCAACATACCGGCGGCGTCTCGTGGTGTCAACGTACGGCCACGGCGGTTTCTCGCCGCCGCTACGGGCCCCGGAGCCTGATCCGGCGCCGTTTTCCCGCCCGTCGCGTCCATCCCCGGACGGGCCGGTCCACCCCGTCCGATCCTCCCCACCCTGCCCCTCCGGTCGCGACGTCCCGGAGCAGAAGACGGCGGTCCGACCGCGCTGTGACAGCGTCCGCCCGCGCCCGACGGAATCGGTCTCCGGGGGCGGGCGCGGAAACGAGACGCTTGTCCGCCCGGCGGCCCGCGGCGCATCTTGCCGTCTGCTCCCTTGCTGCTACCCCTCACGCCGACGTCCGTGCGCATCCTTCGACTGCTGCCCCTCGTCCTCGCCTGCGCGTGCTCCGTGTCCGTGGAGCGCACGCCCCCCGCCGCGCCCGTGACGCCGGAGGCGCGCGTGGTGCAGGCCCAGGTGGACGCCTTCAACCGCCGCGACGTGGAGGCGTTCATGGCCACGTACGCGCCAAACGCCATCCACTGGGAATACCCGGCGGACACGGTGTGGAACGGCGCGTCGCGCATCCGTGCCCATTATACGGAGCTGTTCGCGGACCCGGATGCGCGCGACCTGCACGTGGACGTGCGCGAGCGCATCGTCAAGGGCCGCTTCGTCATCGACCACGGCTTCTACCGCGGCTTGCCGGGCGAGGGCGAGCACGTGAGCGTCGTCATCTACGAGGTGGTGGACGGCCGCATCCGCAACGCCTGGTTCATGAACTGAGGGCGGGGCACCCACTTGCCCCGCCCGCCAGGCGTTTGCACCTTTGATCGTCCCGCTCCGCCAGGCCGCATCCGCGCCTTTTCCGCTCCGCACGCCGTACCGATCCTTCCGTCACACCATCGATGGCCATTCGTGAAGGCCGCTGGGACTGCCCCAGCTGTGGCTCCCGGGGCATCTACGGCCGCCACGTGGAGTGCCCCGGCTGCGGCAAGCCGCGCCCGGCCGGCATCCGCTTCTACCTCACGGACGACGCGCCCGTCATCACCGACGCGGCGCGGCTGGCGGAGGCGCGGGCGGGCGCGGACTGGGTGTGCGAGCACTGCGGCGCCAGCAACCGCGCCACGGTCACGGACTGCGGCGGATGCGGGGCGCCGCGCGGCAGCAGCCCCGGGCAGCGCATCGTCGACTATCCCACGGCCGAGGTCCCCCGCTCCGGCGAGGTGCCCCGCCCCGCCGGCCCCCTGAACGCGGCCAAGCTCTCCACCTCGTCGCGGTGGCGGGGCAAGGACGCGCCCGCTGGAGACCGCAAACCACCGGGCAAGGGCGCCACCTGCATGGGCTGCGGCTGCCTGGGCGGGATCGTCATGCTGGCCCTGTCGCTGCTGATGAGCCTGATCACCACCTGCGCGGACATGCGGCGCGTGGGCGGCGAGGACCTCGTGCCGGCGGCGGTCACGGGCAAGCGCTGGGAGCGCTCGTTCCTCGTGGAGCAGCGGCGCGTGGTGAACGGCACGGGGTGGGACCTGCCGGACAGCGCGCAGGTGGTGCGCACGGAGCGGCGCCGCCGCGGGTGGGGCCAGGAGGTGGACCACTACGAGACCGTCACGCGCCCCGTGCGCCGCACGCGCGAGGTGCAGGACGGCACCGTCACCCGCACCCGCGAGGTGCGCGACGGCTCGCGCACGGAAACGCGCGAGGTGGAAGAGGAGGTGC
>NZ_DASURI010000136.1:0-3161 GCF_036280135.1 Longimicrobium sp. | reverse complement strand
GGTGGGCGAGCTCCGCGAGCCCGGAGGGGGCGCCCGCGCGGGGCTCGCTCATCGGCAGAGAGACGGGACGTGCACGGGCCCGGCGCGAGGAACGCCGCCACGCGCGGAGTTGGGGAAAGACACGACGACAGCGAACGGGATGAGAGTGCAGATGCAGAAGCGGTTGCGTGCGTGGGGGATGGGCCTGGCGCTGGCCGTGGCGGCCGCGCCGGCGGCGGCGCAGCAGGACACCATGAGCGTGCGGTCGCCCGACGGGCGCAACGTCATCGGCATCGAGCCGCGCGACGGGCGCCTGTTCTACCGCGTCTCCCGCGACGGCCAGCCCGTGATGCTGCCCTCCCGCTTGGGCTTCGAGTTCCGCGGCGGCGACACGCTGGGCGCCCTGCGCGTAACCGGCGCCGCGCGCGACAGCGCCGACGAGACGTGGACCCAGCCCTGGGGGGAGGTGGCGCACGTGCGCGACCACCACAACGAGCTGCGCGTGCACGTGGCCGAGGCCGGCGGCCAGGCCCGCGCCTTCGACCTCGTCCTGCGCGCGTTCGACGACGGCGTGGCCTTCCGCTACGAGCTGGGCGAGCGCTTCGGCGCCTTTGAGATGATGGAGGAGCTCACGGAGTTCGCCCTGGCCGACAACGCCCGCGCCTGGTGGATCCCCGGCAACCAGCCGGAGCCGGACCGGCAGGAGATCCTCTACTCGTCCAGCCCCGTCAGCCGCCTGGACACCGTGCACACGCCGCTCACGCTGCAGTACACCAACGGCACGCAGGTCGTCATCCACGAGGCCAACCTCGTGGACTACGCGGGGATGTACCTGGCGCGCACGCAGAACCGTGTCCTTCGCTCCACGCTGGCCCGCTGGGCCGACGGCGTGGCCGTGCGCGGGACGGCGCCGTTCGTCACGCCGTGGCGCACCATCCAGGTGGCGGACCGGCCCGAGGACCTGGCCCCGTCGCTGCTCACGCTCAAGCTCAACCCCCCCAGCCGCATCGCCAACACCAGCTGGATCACGCCCATGAAGTACAACGGCGTGTGGTGGGGGATGCACATCAACACCGAGACGTGGGGATCGGGCCCCACGCACGGCGCGCGGACGGAGAACGTCAAGCGCTACATGGACTTCGCCGCGGCCAACGGGCTGGGCGGCACGCTGGTGGAGGGGTGGAACCTGGGCTGGGACGTGGACTGGTTCAACACCATGCAGGCCACCTTCTCGTTCACGCAGCCGTATCCGGACTTCGACCTGCCGGGCCTGGCCGCGTACGCCCGCGCGCGGGGGATGACGCTCATTGGCCACCACGAGACGGCGACCAAGATCGAGAACTACGAGCGCCAGCTGGACTCGGCCATGGCGCTGTACGAGCGCGTGGGCGTGCGTGCCGTCAAGACGGGCTACGTGGGCGACAAGACGGAGCACGGACACGCGCACCAGTCGCAGTACATGGTGCGCCACCACCGCCGCGTGATCGAGACGGCGGCCCGGCACGGCATCATGGTCAACGTGCACGAGCCCATCAAGGACACGGGCGAGCGCCGCACCTGGCCCAACATGCTGTCGCGCGAGGGCTCGCGGGGGATGGAGTACAACGCGTGGGGCGGTGAAGGCGGCAACCCGCCGGAGCACGAGACCATCCTCTTCTTCACGCGGATGCTGGCCGGGCCCATGGACTTCACGCCCGGCATCTTCGACCTGCTCATCCAGCGCCCCACGGGCACGCCCCGCCGCCCGGAGGACGCCCGTCCGCGGACGACGCTGGCCAAGCAGCTGGCCCTGTACGTGGTGCTCTACTCGCCCCTGCAGATGGCAGCGGACCTGCCGGAGAACTACGCGGACCAGCCGGCGTTCCAGTTCATCCGGGACGTGGCCGTGGACTGGGACACGACGGTCGTGCTGAACGGGCGCATCGGTGACCACGTGATCGTGGCGCGCAAGGAAAAGGGGCAGGACGAGTGGTTCGTGGGCGCCATCACGGACGAGGAGGCGCGGAGCTTCGACGTGCCGCTCTCCTTCCTCCCCGCCGGGCGGCGCTACGTGGCGGAGATCTATGCGGACGGCCCCGGCGCCGACTGGCGCGACAATCCGCTGCCGGTGACGATCTCTCGGCAGGACGTGGACGCGGGGAGCACGCTGCGCATCGAGATGGCGCCCGGCGGCGGGCAGGCCATCCGCATCCGCCCCGCGGACTGAGGCGGCCCGGATGAACACCGCCGCCTCGCTCGACGCGCCCGCGCCGCCGCCCGTCCGCAATGGGCTGGCGGCCGGCGACCGGCGCCCCACGCTGGGTCCCCGCTTTCTCGGGGTCGGCGTGGCGTCGCTGGCGGCGTCCTTCCTGGGTACCGCGTTCAGCCACGGGGCGTCGCTCCTCCTGTTCTTCGCCGGCCTGTTCCTGGTGGGGTTCGGCTGGCTGATGCTCGTCTTTCTCAGCGGACGGGCCGCGCTGATGGCGACCGTCGCGGCCGTCGTGGGCTGCGGGGGCGTCGTGGCCCTGGCCCCGGAGATGGGAGAACTGTCCTACCGGGTGCTGGTCTGGACGCACCGCGGCGTGATGGCGGACGCGGTGCGGCTGATGGAGCCCGTCGCGGGCACCGGGCCCACGTGGAGCGCCGAGCCCCTCTGCGCGCGCCTTCCCGGCCTGCCGTCCGCCGACTGCGTCGTGCTGGAGGCGTCCATGCGCGAGTTCGGCGCGTTCGACGCCTGGAAGGACGGGCCGGCGACCGTGTTCACGACCGACTCGTGGATCGGCAAGCGGCGCGGCATCCTGCACTGTCCGCGCGAGGCGGCGGACGCGTGCGCCGCGCCCCGCGGGCGCCACCTGACGGGCGAGTGGTACCTCTGGTCCATCGGATGAGCACGTCGACGATGCGCTTCAACGGAATCCCTCGGACGCTCCTGCTGCTCGCGGCGGCGATGAGCCTGCACGCAGCGGACGCGCCGGCGCAGGACGCGGCGCGGGCGGCGAGCCGCATCGACACGTTCACCGTCACCATCCCGCAGCTGGGCGACCGCGAGCGGACGGTGCGCGTGTACCTGCCGCCGGGCTACGACGGGGGCGACGCGCGGTATCCCGTGCTCTACCTGCAGGACGGGCAGAACCTGTTCACCCCGGGCGCGTACGGTGACTGGCGGGTGGACGAGACGCTGGACTCGCTCGTGGCGGCCGGCC
>NZ_DASURI010000135.1:0-15695 GCF_036280135.1 Longimicrobium sp. | reverse complement strand
GCGACAGCGTGTAGCGCCCCGCGCTGTCCGGCCGCGTGGTGTACACGAGCGAAT
The DNA here is from genome assembly GCF_036280135.1 of Longimicrobium sp. Taxonomy (GTDB): domain Bacteria; phylum Gemmatimonadota; class Gemmatimonadetes; order Longimicrobiales; family Longimicrobiaceae; genus Longimicrobium. The sequence goes on along the minus strand of NZ_DASURI010000135.1, from coordinate 15,641 downwards.
CGGCAATGCGCATGGCATCCACCCGCCCGTCCTGCGGCACCTGCCCCGTGATGCGGTCCGTCACCCGGCCCGCGGCGCGCGTGGCGGGGATGGCCGGCCCGGTGCTGAACACCAGGCGGTATCCCTCGCGCGTGGCGTTGTTGAAGCGGTCCCGCAGCCCCGGCGCCACCTCCACCTGGTAGATGGTCCCCGGCTGCCAGCCGCGGCGGGGCTGCACGCGGATCTCGTCGCCCTCCTTGTCCACGGCCGTGGGGCCGCGGCGCGGGCTGAGCGTGACGGCCTCCTCCACCCCCTGCTCCGACAGGCCCTCGCTGAACACGAAGACGGCCGGGCCCGTCCACCCCTGCAGCACGGCGTTGGTGTCGGGCCGCGTGGCTACCAGCCGGGGCGCGATGGAGTCCGTGGGCCCGCCCGTGGGCGCCTCGATGTGCGCGCACGCCCCCGCCAGCAGCACGGCGGCCGCGGCGCCCAGGGCGCGGAGGACGCGCATCGTCAAGCCGCGCCCTCCAGCGCCGCCAGCTTGTCGGCCAGCTTGCCCCGCTGCTCGCGGAACGACGCCAGCTTGTCGCGCTCGTACGCCACCACGTTCTCCGGGGCGCGCGCCACGAACGACTCGTTGGACAGCTTCTTCTCGCCACCCGCGATCTGCCCGTCGATGCGCGTGATCTCCTCGCGCAGGCGGGCCCGCTCGCGGTCCAGGTCGATCACGCCGGCCAGGGGGATGAACACCTCCGTCCCCGAGCGCAGCACGGCGCTGGCCCCGATCTCCCCGTTGGCCCCGCCGAACGACAATTCCTCCACGCGGGCCAGGTCGCGCAGGGCGCGGCGGCTGGCCTCCATGGTCGCCACGGCCTCGTCGCTCCCGGCGATGCGCACGGGCACGCGGGCAGCCGGCTGGATGCCGTACTCGGAGCGGATGCCCCGCACGACCCCGATCACCTCCTGCAGCTCGGCGATGGCGCGCTCGGCCGCCTCGTCCTCCCAGTCGGCCCGGGGCTCGGGCCAGCGCGCCACCATCAGCGCGTCGCCGGCGCCGGCCGCGCGGGGCAGCTTTTGCCACACCGTCTCGGTGATGAAGGGCATCACCGGGTGCAGCAGCCGCAGCGCCGTGTCCAGCGCCTCGGCCAGGGTGGCCTGCGCCGCCCGGCGGCTCGCGTCGCCCATGTCGCCGCGCAGGCGGGGCTTTACCAGCTCCAGGTACCAGTCGGCCAGCTCGCCCCAGAAGAACTCGTAGGCGCGGATGGCGCAGTCCTGCAGGCGGAACCGCTCGAACGCGTCCGTCACCTCGCGCACGGCCCGCGTCATCCGCGACAGGATCCAGCGGTCCATGGGCTCCAGGTCCGCCCGCACCTCGTCCACGGGGATGCGCGGGTCGTCGCCCAGGTTCATGAGGGCGAAGCGGCCGGCGTTCCACAGCTTGTTGGCGAAGTTGCGGCCGGGGCCGAACGTCTCTTCCAGGTTCTCGTAGTTGAGGAACTGGTCCGTGGCCGCGCCGCTGCCGCTGATGACCGTGTAGCGCAGCGCGTCGGCGCCAAAGCGCTCCTTGACCACCAGCGGGTCGATGCCGTTGCCCAGCGACTTGGACATCTTGCGCCCGATGTGGTCGCGCACGGTGCCCGTGAAGTACACGTCCGTGAACGGGATCTGCCCGCGGAACTCCATACCCGCCATCACCATCCGGGCCACCCAGAAGAACAGGATCTCCGGCGCCGTCACCAGCGTGTGGCCCGGGTAGAAGGCGCGCAGGTCCTCCGTCTCCTCCGGCCAGCCCAGCGTGCTGAACGGCCACAGCCACGAGCTGAACCAGGTATCCAGCACGTCCGGGTCCTGCTCCAGCGACCCGCCGCCGCACTTCGGACAGCTCGTGGGGTCCTCGCGCGCCACGATCGTCTCGCCGCAGCCCTCGGCCTGGCAGTACCACACGGGAATGCGGTGGCCCCACCACAGCTGCCGGCTGATGCACCAGTCCCGGATGTTCTCCATCCAGTGCTCGTAGATCTTGCCGAAGCGCTCGGGGTGAAAGCGCAGCTCGCCGTCGCGCCACACCTGCAGGGCGGGCTCGGCCAGCGGCTTCATCTTCACGAACCACTGCTCGCTCAGCCGCGGCTCCACCACGGTGTCGCAGCGGTAGCAGTGCGGCACGGCGTGCGTGTGCTCTTCCACGCGCTCCAGCAGCCCCAGCTCCTCGAACGCGTGGACGACGGCGCGGCGGGCCTCGAAGCGGTCCATGCCGCGGAAGGCCTCGGGCGCCTCGTCGTTCATCATGGCGTCCGGCGTCATCACGTTCAGCGCCGGCAGGCCCGTGCGCTGGGCCACGTCAAAGTCGTTGGGGTCGTGCGCGGGCGTCATCTTCACCGCGCCCGAGCCGAACTCCGGGTCCACGTACGTGTCCGCCACCACGGGGATGCGCCGGCCCGTGAGCGGCAGGTCGATCTCCCTGCCCACCAGCGCGGCGAACCGCGCATCGTCCGGGTGCACGGCCACGCCCGTGTCGCCCAGCATGGTCTCGGGACGCGTCGTGGCCACCACCAGGTACGGGCGGCCGTCGGGAAGGCGCGGCAGGCCGGGCGCGTCCACGCCTTCCGCGAGCGGATAGCGCAGGTGGTACAGCTTGCCCTGCGTCTCCTCGCCCTCCGACTCCTCGTCGCTCAGCGCGGTCAGGCAGCGCGGGCACCAGTTGATGATGCGGTGGCCGCGGTACACGAGCCCCTTTTCGTGCAGGCGCACGAACACCTCGCGCACGGCCGTGGACAGCGCGGGGTCCAGGGTGAAGCGCGTGCGGCTCCAGTCCAGCGAACAGCCGATGGCGCGCAGCTGCTCCAGGATCTTGCCGCCCGTCTCGTCCACGAACTCCCACACGCGCTCCACGAAGGCCTCGCGGCCCAGGTCGTAGCGCGTCCTGCCCTCCTTGGCCAGCAGGCGCTCCACCACGTTCTGCGTGGCGATGCCGGCGTGGTCCGTCCCGGGCAGCCACAGCGCCTCGCGGCCCTGCATGCGCCGCTGGCGGATGAGGGTGTCCTGGATGGAGTTGTTGAGCCCGTGCCCCATGTGCAGCACGGCCGTGACGTTGGGCGGGGGGATGACGATGACGTACGGCGCGCGGTCGCTGTTTGCGTCGGCGCGGAAGTACCCCTGCTCTTCCCACCAGCGGTAGAGCGAGTCTTCGTTCTCCTGCGGGCTGTACTGCGGCGGAAGCGGCTCGGCCATCCTCGTCTATCTCCCAATGTCGGGGCGGATGAGACGCCGCCCCGTGTCGCTCGTGCGGAAACGCGGAACCTACCCGAAGGTAGCAGGTCGGTCAAGCCGATGTTTTCGCGCGGACGCGGGATTTCGCGCGGAAGCGGACTGCCGGGGGTCGGGCGGGAGTTCCTGCGCGGGCGGGGACCCCAACCGCGGGGGACAGGGAACAGGTTTCAGGGGACAGCCCGCAACGGCGGCTCCTCGCTGTTCGGGTCCCGGCGCGGACGCCGCCGGCCCTCCGCCGAAAAAACAACACCTCCCCCGCGCCAGCGGGGGAGGTCGCGAGTCGACGAGCGGAAGGGGGGCTTTCGCGCGGGCTTCCCCCTTCCGGCGATACGCTCGGTCGGTGATGCGGATCCGCCCGGCTCAGGTGCCGGGCGCGACGTCCGAAACCCGCACCGTGTCCTGCGCCGTCACGCCGGCGGAGACGGTGCCGCGGAAGCGGTGCCAGCCATCCGCGCCCACGTCCACGTGGATCGCGAACGTCTCCGCGTCCATCCACTCCACGAAGTTCATCGCCGCGTCCGTCGCCGGGACGGGCACGGACATCGTCCGCACGAGGACGGGACCGCGCACGTCGCGGCGCACCATCCCCCACGCCACGCCGTGCTCCGTGTCGTACGCCACGTAGGCGAGGTGCCGGCCGTCCGGCGAGAACGCGGGCAGGGTGAACAGGCGGTCGGCATCGTCCGGCAGCTCCATCCACCGCAGCCGTCGGCGCGCGGGGTCGTACGCGAACGCGGCGCGCAGGTCCGGGCCGTCCCACGCGAAGCCCAGCACGCGCCCATCCGGCAGCACGACGGGCTCCGCCGCCGTCAGCACGTCCGCGAGAGTGTCGGCGCCGGCCGGTGTGCGCACCTCCACGTGGGGCAGCCAGCCGTCCTCCAGCTCCGTGGAGAAGGGGACGGAATCCACCAGCGCCACCCGCACGGTCCCGGGCGCCGGCGCCGGTCCGCCGCGCACACCCGGCGCGCAGGCAGCGGCGGAGAGCAGTGCGAGGGCGATGCAGACGGCCAGCTTCACGGCGCCCGCTCGATGGGCGTGCGGGCTTCCAGGTTGGCCTCCACGTCCGCGCGGGTGCGCCAGATGGGCCGCATCCGCTTCTCCGCGATGAGCCGAAGCTGGTCGCCCGCGTGGGGGTTGCCGGGCTGCGTGGCGTTGCCGTAGCTCAGCACCACCTGCCCGCGCGGGCCGTCGCGCGTGAACTCCACCGCGGCCACGTACGTGTCGCCGAAGACGGCCTGTCCCGCGTCGCCCTGCTGCGCGTAGGAGATGACGTGGAACACGCCCAGGGGGTCGCCCGGCGCGCCCGTGCCGGGGAACGTGCCGATGCGGTTGAGCTGGCCCCAGGGCGCGTCCATCCCGCCCATCCGCGTCCGCATCAGCTCCGCCACCTGCTCCAGCGCCGCCACGGCCGCCGCGGGGTCCGCCAGCCCGTCCGGCGTGTTGATGGGGTCGGACGGGCTCCACGGCCGCGCGAACCCGCGCCCCGTCTCGGGAATCCCCTCGAACATCCGGTACGCCCACAGCATGAAGAGCATGGCCCCGCGGCTGTCCGGCTCCGCCGCGCGGTCCCAGCGCTCCAGCACGTCCGCCGCCTGCAGGGCCAGCGGCCGGCCCGACGCGCGCGCGGCGGGGATCAGGTCGTCCAGCACGCGGTCCGCCAGCAGCATGTGGCTGTCGTGCCGCATGGCCAGCAGCTCGTCGAAGGTGATGCTGCTGTCCGCCGCCAGCATGTGCAGCGCGCGCTGCTCGCGGAACGCCACCCACCGCGGCGCCAGGTACGCCGGGTAGCGCGCCGTGTCCAGCGGCGTGGGCCGCGTGGCGAACCAGGGCGGCGAGTTGGAGTTCTGCACGAACCCGCTCCTGGGGTCCACGATGCGCGGCAGGTCGTCGTACGCGTGCACCCCGCGCCACAGCGTGGCCGACGTGTCGCCGCGGACAAAGCCCTGCGCCTGCGCGAACGACGTCTGTCCCCGCACGGGCACGCGGCCGTTGAACAGGTAGAGGATGTGCCCCGCGCGGTCCGCGTAGATCACGTTGAACATGCTCACCTGCAGCCGGCGGACGACGTTCTCGAACTCCGCCAGCGACCGCGCGCGGCCCATGTCCCACCACTGGCGCAGCATGCCGTGCTGGTCCAGGCCCTGCACCGCCACGGCGCGCGCCGTCGTGTCGTTTCCGCCGATGACGGGGCCGTGCACGCTGCTGTGGACGGTGAACGTCTCCGTCTTGAGGCTTCCGTCCGACTGGCGGATGCGGATGCTGTCCGCGCGCGTCTCGAACGGGCGCACGGCGCCGTCCATCCGGTATCCGCCGTCCGCCAGCCGCAGGGTGAACACGTCCAGCCCGTCGATGGTGTTCACCGTGTGCGACCACCCCAGCCGGTCGTTGAAGCCGATGGCGATCACGGGGAATCCGATGAGCGTCGTCCCCGACAGGTCCATCCCGGGGCCCACGAGGTGCGCCTCCGTGAAGCGCATCAGGTCCTCGTTCCAGGGCAGGTGCGGGTTGGCCAGCAGCATGGCGTTGCCCGACGCGGACCGGTGCGGCGCGATGGCCCACGCGTTGGAGCCGGGCCGCGCGCCCGTCGGCAGGCCGTCCATGCCCACGGGGGGCGGGTTGCCGCCGGTGATGGACAGGAAGGTGAACATCAGCCGGTGCCCGTGCGCCACGAGGTCCGCACCCGTCACGGGGAGGACGGCCTCCACGGAATCGGCGATCCGCTCCGGGTGGGCGCGGGCATAGGCGTTGATGCCCTCGGCGAACGCGTCCAGGTAGCGCCGAAAGTCGGGCTCCTGCGCCTCGTAGCCTTCCCGGCCCGCGCCGGGGATGCCCATGGTGTGCACCAGCCGGTCGCTGGCGGCGTAACGTGGGCCCCAGTACTCGGCGCCGCGGCCCCGGGCCAGGCCGTACAGGCGCAGGATGGCGTCGCCGTGCAGCTGCGCCTGCGCGTAGCCGAACCCCCAGCCCACGTCTTCCGCCGTGCGGCCGTAGACGTGCGGCACGCCCCACGTGTCCCACAGGATCTCGGACTGGCCGGGCGCCGGCGTCTGCGGATCGGGCCCGGGCCGCGCGCCGCCGCCCGCGCCCGGCGCGCACGCGGCGAGAAGGAAGGGGATGCAGATCAGGCGAATGGCGCGCACGTCGGTCGCTCGGGCGTGGAGGGTGTGTCGGACTCGAAAAGACTCGGATTACGGTCAGAAACGTGGGGCGGACGGATCGTGCGGGATCGATCGCGCGGGACGGATGGACCACGCGGATCGTAGGGCGCCCCCCATCCCCGGCCCTTCCCCCATAAACTGCATGGGGGAAGGGAGAACTTCATCTCCGGGAGCGTGGCCCTCGCCGGCAGCAGCCCGCCCCTCCCCCGGCCCCTCCCCGCTCGTTCCTCGCGGAGAGGGGAGAATTTCATCGCGGAGGAGGTTGGCCCCGCGCAGAGGCCCCCTCCCGCTCGTCGACTCGCGACCTCCCCCGCTGCGCGGGTAGGTGATGTTGCCGCCTCGCCGAACCTCGCGCCGGGTCGCGGTACTCGCCCGCGCTGGACCAGTCCGCGCAGGCGGACTTCGCGAACTTCCAGCGGCGAATTCATTCGCTCGGCGAGGAGCCGGCGTCAAATCCGTAGAATCCGCCGAATCCGCCCTAGACCATCTCCGCGGCGCGGTCGGGGAGGCGGGGGGCGTCGGGATCGTCGGGAAAGCCCTTCTCCGCCGCGCGCATGAACGCCTCGACGACGTCGGGATCGAACTGCGTGCCCGCGTTGCGGCGGATCTCCGACAGGGCGTGCTCGTTGCTGCTGCCGTTGCGGTACGGGCGCGAGCTCACGATGGCGTCGAACGTGTCCACCACGGCCACGATGCGCCCCTGGAGCGAGATGTCCGCGCCGCGCAGGCCGTACGGGTAGCCGGAGCCGTCGTAGCGCTCCTGGTGGTGCAGCACGGCGGGCAGGCCGGGGCGCAGGAACGAGCTGCGCTCCATGATGGTGGCGCCGATCTCGGGATGGCGCTTCATCTCCTCGTACTCCTCGTACGTGAGCGGTGCCGGCTTCTTGAGCACCTGGTCGGGCACGCCGATCTTGCCCACGTCGTGCAGCAGCGCACCCACCCACAGGGCCCGCAGCTCCTCGCCCGTGAGCCCCATCTCGCGCCCCGTGGCCGTGGCGTAGCGGGCCACGCGCTCCACGTGCCCGCCCGTGTAGTCGTCGCGCGTCTCGATGGCCGTCGCGAGCGACCGGAGCGCATCCATCAGCAGCGTCTCGATCTGCCCCGCCTGCTCGGCAACCCGCTCTTCCAGGTGCTGCTGGTAGCTGCGGTTCTCGCGCAGCAGGCGGCGGTAGCTCACGGCCCGCTCGGCGGCCAGCTGCACCTCGGCTACGTGGAACGGCTTGACGAGGTAGTCGTCCGCCTGCAGCCGCAGGGCTTCCACGGCGTTCTCCACCGTCCCCGCGCCCGTGAGGATGATGAAGCCCACCGTGTCATCCACGGCGCGGACGCGGCGCAGCAGGTCCAGCCCGCCCATTCCCGGCATCTGCAGGTCGCTGAAGATGAGGTCCGCGCCGCCGGCCATGAACTGCCGCAGGGCATCGACCCCATCCTCCGCCTCGCGCACCGTGAACGACTCTTCGGCCAGCAGCGTGCGCAGGACGGCGCGGATGGACGCGTCGTCGTCCGCGACGATCACGCGAAGGGGACCCGTCACGGCGCCCCCGCGCCGAACGTGCCCACCTCCACCACCACGTCGTGGGCGATGCGCAGCCCGGCCCGCCCGCGCACGCTGAGCTCGGCGGAAGGCACGCGCGCCACCTCGGCCCCGTTGACGGCAAAGACGGTGGTGTCCGCCCCCACGCGCACCTCCAGCGCGTTGGGCCGCCCCTCGCCGTTCACGTCGCGGGCGATGCGCGGGTGCCGCGTCCAGTCGCGGACGACGGGCGTGGCCGCGCCCTCGCGGCGCTTGATGAGGTAGCTGCCGTCGCCGCGGACCAGGAAGTAGCTGTACGCCTGCCCGGTCTCCGCGCCCTCCAGCCCGCTGCCGCCAAAGACGATGCCGTAGCCCTCGTGCAGCCGGCCGGCGCGCTTGCGCAGCTCCGCGCGGACGGTGTACGGCGGCGCCAGCTCCGCCGCGCCCTCCTGCCACAGCAGCGTGTGGGGTCCCGTCTCCACCACGGACGGGGTGCCCAGGGTGAGCGAGACGCCCTGGGTGGGGTTGCTTTGCCACGACGAGACGGGCGCGGCCACGTCGGCCGGGGTGACGGCGCCGCCGGGGCGCAGGGCCGAGTCCACGGCGGGCGTGCCGGTGGCCACGCGCGGCTCGCCGCGGTCTCCGCAGGCGGCGGCGAGCACGAGCAGGGCGAGGGGCAGGGCTTTGTGCTGCATGATCGTCAAGGCTTCAGCGACTGCCGCAGGGCGTCCAGCGGCAGGTCACGGATGGGAATCTCCAGCGGCACCACGATCTCGGCCTGCGTTTGCGTGCGCAGCCGAAAGGTGTCGCGCAGGTGGATGGGCACCGTCTGGCGGATGGGGATCGTCGTCCGCACGGGCACATTCACCGTGCGGTTGCCGAACGGGGTGTTGAAGGGCAGCGTCACGACCGTGTTGATGGGAAGGGTCGTGTTGAGCCGCACCTCGTACCGCTCGTCCACGGGGATGTCGAAGTGCACGGGCATTCCCGCGGGGATGCGCACCTGGTACTTGAGCGTGGCGTCCTGCGTCTCCAGCCGGTCCAGGGCCCGGTTCACCATGGGCGACACCAGGCGCTCGGGGCGCATGAGCATGAACAGCAGCACGCCGTTGAGCGCCAGCGACAGCAGCGCGGCCGCGAGGGCGGCCGGGGCCAGCCAGCGGCGTCGGTCGGTGCGCGCGAGATCGGTCACGGGTTCTGCGGATGCCATGCGGGTCAGGACCGGCTGAACATAAGCGGCGCCGGGGCGGGTGGGAAAGTGTGTGCCGGGTCGGGATGCGGCGCGGCGGTGCGGGATTCGTGCCCGACACCGCAGGGAATAGGGAATAGGGAATAGGGAATAGCGGGATGGGACGCAGGGGGGCTCCGGGCGTGGGTGAGCAGGTCATCCCGTGACCAGGCCCACGCGGCCGATGCCGTTGCAGGCTATTCCCTATTCCCTATTCCCTATTCCCTGACGCTCCCGCTTGACACCCCGCCGTCCGCTCCCGACACTTCCACCCATGCACACCACCGACCGCCAGTACACGCCCGTCGTCGAAGACTACCTCAAGGCCGTCTGGATGCTGCAGCAGGTGGAATCGCCCGTTTCCACCTCGCGCATCGCGGAGCGCCTGGGGCTCACGGCCGCCGCCGTCACGGCCATGATCAAGCGCCTGGCCGAGCAGGGGCTGCTGCGCCACGAGCCCTACTACGGCGTGCGCCTGATGGCCGCCGGCGAGCTGGCCGCCCTGCGCATCATCCGCCGCCACCGCGTGCTGGAGCTGTTCCTGGTGGAAAAGCTCGGCTACGAGTGGGACCGCGTCCACGACGAGGCCGAGCGCCTGGAGCACGCCGCCAGCGACGAGCTCATCGAGCGCCTGGCCCGGCTGATGGGCGAGCCCGACCGCGACCCGCACGGCAGCGCCATCCCCACCGCCACGGGCGAGGTGGACACGGGCCCCTACCCCGCCCTGTGCGACCTGGAGCCCGGCGACACGCGCCAGGTGCTGGAGGTGCAGGTGCAGGAGGCCGACCAGTTGCGCTACCTGGGCTCGCTGAGCCTGCGCCCCGGCGCGCGCGTGCAGGTGGTGGAAAAGTCGCCCTTCGAGGGCCCCGTCTCCCTTTCCGTGAACGGCGCGCCCGCCGTCATCTCGCACTCGCTGGCCCAGCGCATCCGCGTGCGCGAAGCCCCGCCCGCCGACGCCGACGCGAACTCCTGACGCCCGACGGCCCGCACCCGCCCGTGACCGGTACGGGCGGATGCGGGCCGTTGTTTCCACCGCTGGAGATCCCGAAACGCCGTCTCCTCGTCGTTGCCGGCGATTCCCTGTCCCCCGCGGTCCAGTGGCCGGCGTTTTGCTCGCCTTGGCGCACGGGACCAACCCTTACGAACGAGCGGAACGATGAGCAGACTACTGAAGGTGATGCTGGGTGTGGCGGCCGTGGGCGTGGTGGCGATCGCCTTTCGGGATTCCTCGCGGGGCCGCTGGCTACGCCCGGCCCTGCCCGGCCGCGACGACGATGACGGCGACGTGCTGATCGCCGACGGCGAGGAGCCCGTGCTGGGCTACGACGGCATGGACCGCGACACGCTGCTGGACTGGCTGTCGGACGCGGACCTGGACCGCGACACGCTGCTGCGCATCCGGGCGTACGAGACGGCCAACCTGGGCCGCGAGCCCGTCCTGGACGCCGTCGACGACCTGCTCGACTGACCGCGCATCCGCCAATACAAGCGAACAGGCCGCCTCCCCTCGGGGAGACGGCCTCTCGTTCGTCATGCGGCCCGGCCTGCTCGTGGCGGACCCAGGATTTCCAGGTCGGCGGCCGCCAGCTCCATCTCGCGGGGGAAGTAGGTTTCCTCCAGCGTCCGGACGACGACCAGCTGGCGTCCTCCCACACCGATGAACCCGCGATCCTCCACGACCTCCGCATCCAGCTTCGCGCCGGGAAAATGGACGCGGACGCGGGTGCCGAGCTGCAGTCCTTCCGGTTCTCCGGCCTTTCGCGATCTGCTCATCAGGCTCACCAGGGTGCGACGTTGGTCTGACGCTTCAAATATGCAGCCATGATGCGGTCCAAGTCCACTGCAAGCCCGTGGCACGCCGCCCGCCATGCACGCACCTCCGACAGCGTCGGCTCCGTTCGGCCGTTGAGCACGGGTTTCCTGAAGTCGTTGTGCGCCACCGCGTTCCGCCAGTCGCAGAGGGCCTGCAGCTTTCTTTGCCGCGCGGCGTTGAGTTTTGCGCGGGAATGAAGCTCCCTCCAGACATCGATCCCGAGGTGCGCGAAATCCGCACCGATGTTGCCGGGGTTGGGATTGCCGATGTTGAGCTTGCGTCCTTCCGCGAATCGGGCGCGGAACACGGCCGCCACATGGGCCGGCGTTGTAGCGTTGACCAGGTGGTCTGCGCATTCCGAGTGCAGGTCGCGGCAGAATCGCTGAAAGTGCGAAGACAACAGCAGGACGTAGGCTTGCGTCAGCTGCTGTGCCGCGAAGCGCCCGGCACGCCCGCCACCAACCGCGCGATGCGCCGCTTCGATCTCGTTCAGCGCTCTGCGTCCGGTAGCACGCCATCGTAGCAGTGAACGCGAAGGCATTGGATTCGCGCGACCAGGGTCCGGGTTGTCAACCAGAACGGGAACAGCAAAAGAGAGCTTAAACAAGGACAGAGTGACGCGCAAGCCCCGCGCGTCACTTCGTCCATTTACCCCGCCAGGGCCTCGCGGACCAGGCGGTTGAGCTCCTTGCCGTCGAACCGGCCCTTGGCGCGGGGCATCACGGCCTTCATCACGCCGCCCACGTCCTTGGCGCCGCCCGCGATGGCCTCGGCGATAAAGCCGCGCACCTCGTCCTCGCCCAGGGCCGGCGGCAGGTAGGCCTGCAGCATCCCGCCCTCCTGCTCCTCCTTCTCGGCCAGCTCGGCGCGGTTGCCGGCGCGCATCTGCTCGGCGGCCTCGCGGCGGCGCTTGATGGCCGTCACCAGGAGCCCCCGCACGTCCTCGTCGCTCACGGGGCCGCCCTGGTCGATCTCCTTGTTCTTGATCTCGGCCAGGAACGTGGTGAGGGTGGTGGTGCGCAGCTTGTCGCGGTCCTTGCGCGCCTGCATGAGGTCGGCGCGCAACTGCTCCACGAGCGTCGGGTCCGGCATGATGGCTCTCGGTCGGTTGAAAACGGCGGTCGGTCTCGAAGCCGGGAATCTAACCGCGCGGAGGCGTTTGGCTCAACGGGCCACGAGGGAACAGGGAATAGCCTGCAACGGCCCTGCGGGGGACAGGGGACACGGGACAGCGGGCAACGGCTCTTTCCCGTCGAGCCGTTGCACGGTGCGGGGCAATCGTTTACCGTTGTGGCCAATCCCCATCCACTTCCGCGAAACCCGCGGCGCGCCGGCTCCGTATCACCGCGCGCGTCACCCGGGCAGGTCCGCCCCCACGGATCCCCGACGCAGGTCTCTCATCCCCAAGGGCGTATGAGCCACGCACTCCTGCTGGACGGCGTCTCCAAGAGCTATGCCGGCCACGCTGCGGTCAAGCACCTCAGCCTCACGGTGCCCACCGGCACCATCTACGGAATCCTGGGCCCCAACGGCGCGGGCAAGTCCACCACGCTGCGCATGGTGATGAACATCATCATCCGCGACGCGGGCACCATCCAGCTGCTGGGCGCCGACCCCGAGCGCGACCCGCGCGTGCTTTCGCGCGTGGGCTACCTGCCCGAGGAGCGGGGATTGTACAAGAAGATGTCGGTGATCGACGTCATCACCTTCTTCGCCGAGCTCAAGGGCGTGGCGCGGGCCACGGCCGTGCGCGAGGGCGAGCGGTGGCTGGAGCGCATGGGGCTGGCCGACTGGCGCAACGCCAAGGTGGAGACGCTCAGCAAGGGCATGCAGCAAAAGGTGCAGTTCATCGCCACCATCGTCCATGGCCCGGAGCTGCTGATCCTGGACGAGCCCCACTCCGGCCTGGACCCCGTGAACCAGGAGGTGCTGCGCGACACCATCCTGGACGCCCGCAAGGAAGGCCGCACCGTCATCTTCAGCACGCACAACATGGAGCAGGCGGAGCAGATGTGCGAGCACGTCTGCATCATCGCCGGCGGCGAAAAGGTGCTGGACGGCAACCTGCGCGACATTCGCCGCGCGCACCGCACCAACCACTACGCCCTGGCGTTCGACGAGGCCTCGGACGCGGCGAACCGATTCATGGCCACCTGGCCCGGCTTCGAGCGGGCGGACCGCATCCAGGACGCCTGGGAGGTGGAGCTCAAGCCCGACGCCGACCCGCGCGCCCTGGTCACGGCCGCCAACCAGCTGGACGTGGCGCTCTCCCGGTTCGAGCACGTGCAGCCCAGCCTTCACGAGATCTTCGTTCAGCGCGTGGGCGATGCCGCGCGTCCCCGTCGCCGCCCGGAGGTGGCCCATGCGTAACGTGCTGCTCATCATCCGCCGCGAGTTCCTGGAGCGCGTGCGCACCAAGGCGTTCATCCTGGGCACGGTGCTGTTTCCCGTGTTCATGATCGCCATGATCTTTCTCCCCGCTGTCATCAAGACGGGCGGCGGCGAGCGCACGCTGGTCCTCGTGGACCAGTCGCCCGGGGGGATCGGCGAGCGGGTGGCCCAGGCGCTGCAGGCGCCGCGCGACGACAAGAGCGCCATCCGCTACAAGGTGGAGCGCACGCAGGGCACGCTGGAAAGCCAGCGCGACGCGCTCAACGGCCGCGTGGAGCGCAAGGAGATCGACGGCTACCTCGTCGTGGGCCCGGACGTGCTGCAGAGCAACCAGGTGGCCTACCGCGCCCGCGACGTCACCAACCTCAAGGTGGTGGAGGACGTGCAGCAGGCCGTGACGGCCGTGGTGCAGCAGGAGCGGCTGCGCGACAGCGGGCTCACGGCGCCGCAGGTGGCCGCGCTCGTGCGCGACGTGCGCGTGGAGGCGGCGCGCATCACGGGCGAGGGCAAGGAGGGCGCGAACGTGTTCGCCACCCTCATCACGGCGTACGTCATCATGTTCCTGTTCCTGCAGATCATCACGCTGTACGGGCAGAACGCCATGCGCAGCGTGCTGGAGGAAAAGAACAACCGCATCGTGGAGGTCATCGTCAGCTCCGTGCGGCCCATGCAGCTGATGGCGGGCAAGGTGCTGGGGCTGGCGTCCGTGGCGCTGCTGCAGATCACCATCTGGGCGACCTTCGCGGCGCTGATCTCGTCGCAGCAGGCCATGCTCACGCGCAAGTTCGGGATGAGCGCGGGGGCGTTCGGCGCGCTCAAGCTGGCGCCGCAGGTGTGGGTCATCCTGCTGGTGTTCTTCACCCTGGGCTTCGTGCTGTACGCGGCCATGTACGCGGCCGCGGGCTCGGCCGTGACGAGCGAGCAGGAGGCGCAGCAGCTCACGCTGCCCATGATGCTGCCCCTGTTCGTGCCCATCATGTTCATCATGCCCATCCTCACGGACCCGCTGGGCAGCACGGCGCGCATGTTCTCGCTCATCCCCCTCACGTCGCCGCTGGTGATGCCGGTGCGCGCCGTGGCCACGGACGTCCCCGCGCTGGAGGTGGTGGCGTCGCTGGCGCTGCTGGTGGTGGGCACGGCGGCCGTGGTGTGGATCGCCGCCAAGATCTACCGCGTGGGCATCCTGAGCACGGGGAAGAAGCCCACGTTCGCGGAGCTCATCCGCTGGCTGCGGATGGCGTGAACGGCTGCTGAACGGCGGAACCGCGGGTTACAGGGGACAGGTTACAGGGGACAGCCTGCAACTGCGTCGGATTCGAAAGGAGGGGCGCGCCGGCATCCGGCGCGCCCCTCCTCGTCGCTTGTGGCCCGGGATGGATCCGGCTCCCAAGCGTGGATCAAAGGGGGCAACGGTGTACTCCGGCGACCGTCCCGGGCAGTCGGCGCGGGTGGACTTCGCGCCTTTCCAGCGGCGAATCATGCCGGTTGCGGATCCGAATCGGCATCGCGGCGCCCCAGCCCCGGCGAATGAATTCGCGGCTCTGACTGCGCGATGTCGGCCTTCGCCGACAGCTCCTGCCGCACACCAACGCTGTGCACACCGGCCGCGTTCGAGCTCTCGAGGCCTGCCCCGGTGCACGTGGCGCCGCCCGTGCTGGGGCAGTCCGCGCAGGCGGACTTCGTGCCTTTCCAGCGGCGAATTCATTCGCTCCGGCTGGGAGACGGCCTCACCGGATCAGACCCGCAATCGGCATCATTCGCTCCGGCTGGGGCGCTGCGACGTCCCGATCAGGTTCGTATCCGCACGCTCCCTCCGCGGAAACCCGCATCCGGCAGCGCCTGCGGCTCCGGCACCACGATGCACTCCGCGTACGCGCCGAACTGGGCGCCCACGATCACCCGCTCGCCGATCGTCCGCCCCTGGACGCCCGGGCCCAGTGCGTCGAGGGTGCCCGTCGCCTCCATTCCCGGCGTGTACGGCATGGGCGGCGCCCAGCCATAGAGCCCCTTCCGCGACAGCACCTCCGCGTAGTTGATGCCGATGGCGTCCACGCGCACGCGCACCTGCCCCGCGCCCGGCTCCGGATCGGGGACCTCGCGCACGCGCAGCACCTCCGGGCCGCCGTGCCGGTCCAGGACGATGGCCTTCATCGCCCGTCCGCCGCGTCCGCGCCCGCCTCGAGCCGACCGCCGCCCCTCACTTCCCTCCCATCCGTCACGCATCCTCCCGGGCTGGACCTTGCCGATGCCGATCCCCATCCGCCAACCGCGTGACCGCAGCTTGCGCGCCGT
>NZ_DASURI010000134.1:0-3465 GCF_036280135.1 Longimicrobium sp. | reverse complement strand
GGCGGCACTCCGTTCCGGGAGTGCCGCCGCGCTTCCGTTTACGCCGTGAACGGTCCGCATCCGCCCCGCCGCCGTTCAGAGTCCGCCCGGGTGCGCATCCAACCCGTTGCCGTGCATCGGCTTGGAACAATGCGGAGAAGTTCCGGCACGGCATCGGGATCCCCCTCTCGCGCGTCCGGGAGCACGGTGTTACTGTAGGAATGGGAGGTGTGGAGGAGGGGGGACAGCGCGCCGGGCGGGACGGCCCGCGCCGGCCCGGACGCGGACTCAGATCTGTACCCAGAAGAGGAGAGGCATCATGAGGAAGCCGGTCAGCAAGCACGCGCTGCGCAGGGCCCTGGAGCAGGCTCGTGACGAAGGCATGCTCGCCTGGGACGAGCCCACGGGCGCCGTGGTGGACCGCGTGTGGCACCAGATCGCCCGCGAGGCGCTGGACGGCAAGCCGCGCACGGGCCAGGCCCGCGCCGCGGACGGCCGCCGCCGCGTCACGGCCCCGGCCCCCGCGGCCGCCTGAGCCGCCCCTCGCGTCCCCGTGACGCCGATCATCCCGTGAGGGAAGCCGATTTCCCATCCACCGCGAGCCCCGGCCCCGGCCGGGGCTCGCTGCGTGCCGAGCTCCTCTTCAACCTCACCTTCCTGGCCCTGGCCGCGGGGCTGCTGGCCGGCACCACGGTGGTCGTCGCCCAGCGCGTGCGCCCCGGCAACCAGTGGCTGCTGGGCGCCCTGCTGCTGATGGACGTGGTCATCTACGTCCTGCTGGCCAACTCGCTCATCGTCCGCCTGGTGCTGCGCCCCGTGCGCGCCGCCGTGGAGACGGCCCAGGCCGTGGCCGAGGGCGACTACGCCCGCCGCGCGCCCCAGGCCGAGAGCCGCGAGATGGCGGCGCTCTCCGGCGCCCTCAACCGCATGACGGACCAGCTGCTGGAGAACCAGGAAAAGCTGGCCCACAACGTCCAGTCCCTCGACGAGACCAACCGCCGCCTGCTGGCCACGACGCGCGACCTGGTGGAGGCGGAGAAGCTGGCCTCCATCGGCCGGCTGGCGGCGGGCGTGGCGCACGAGATCGGCAACCCGCTGGGGGCGCTGCTGGGCTACGCGGCCGTCCTGCGCCGCCGCGGGGCGGACCCCGAGTTGGCGGACGGCGTGGAGGGCGAGGCCCGGCGCATCGACCGCATCGTCCGGGGGCTGCTGGACTACGCCCGGCCCGCGCCGCCGGAGCGCGAGCCCGTGGACGTGAACGCCGCCGCCCGCGCCGCCGTGAACCTGCTGCGCGTGCAGGGCGTCATGCGCGACGTGGACGTCCAGCTGCAACTGGCCGACGGCCTTCCGCCCGTGCTGGGCTCGCCGCACCTGCTGGAGCAGGCGTTCGTGAACCTGGTGGACAACGCGCGGCAGGCCATGGGCGGCCGCGGGTCCATCACCGTCTCCACGCGTCTGGAGCGCTACCAGGCCCCCGGCAGCGCGCTTCCCGTGCGCCGGGCCGACGACCCGCCGGGCATCAGCTACGCGCACCTGCGGCGGCAGACGGTGACCAGCGTGCGCGACCCGCACCGCATCGAGCCGGGGACGGAAACCATCCGCGTGACCGTGGCCGACACGGGCCCGGGGATCCCCGAGGAGAACATCGACAAGGTGTTCGACCCGTTCTTCACCACGCGGGCGCCGGGCGAGGGCACGGGGCTGGGCCTTGCCATCGTCGCGAGCACCGTGGCAGACTTCGGCGGGCGCATCGAGGCGTCCTCGGGGGCCGGCGGCGGCGCCGTCTTCACCCTTTCCCTCCCCACCCGGCGGCCGAGTTGAGCGACAGGCGCGTACTGGTCATCGACGACGAGGCGGGGCTGCGGCACACCCTGCTGCTCATCCTGCGCGACGAGGGCTACCAGGTGGCCACGGCCGAGGACGGCGAGGCGGGGCTGCGCCTGGCCCTGGCCGACGCGCCCGCCCTGGTCCTGTGCGACGTGCGGATGCCGCGCCTGGGGGGGCTGGAGTTCCTGGAGCGCTACCAGGAGGCGGGCGGCACGGCCCTCGTCATCATGATGAGCGCGTACGGCACCCTGGACGCGGCCGTGGAGGCCATGCGCCGCGGCGCGTACGACTACATCAGCAAGCCGTTCAACGCCGACGAGGTCATCCTCACCCTGCGCAAGGCCGAGGAGCGCGAGCAGCTGCGCCGCGAGGTGGCGCTCCTTCGCCGGCAGGTGGGCCAGGTGCAGGGGTTCGAGGGCGTCGTGGGCGAGAGCGCCGCCATGCGCGAGGTGATGGACCTGGCGGCGCGCGTGGCCCCGTTCCCCTCCACCGTGCTGCTGACGGGCGAGAGCGGCAGCGGCAAGGAGGCCGTCGCCCGCGCCGTGCACCGCGCGTCGCCGCGGGCGGGCAAGGCGTTCGTGGCCGTCAACTGCGGCGCCATCCCCGAGAACCTGCTGGAAAGCGAGCTCTTTGGCCACGAGCGGGGCGCGTTCACGGGCGCGGACCGCGCGCGCGAGGGGCTGTTCGAGGAGGCGGACGGCGGCACGCTCTTCCTGGACGAGATCGGCGAGCTGAGCCTGCCCCTGCAGGTCAAGCTGCTGCGCGTGCTGCAGGAGCGGGCGATCCGCCGGGTGGGCGGGACGGGCGAGCGGGCCGTGGACGTGCGCGTGCTCGCGGCCACGGCGCGCGACCTGGTGGACGAGGTGCGCGAGGGCCGGTTTCGCGAGGACCTGTTCTACCGCATCAACGTCGTGCAGATCACCGTGCCGCCCCTGCGCACGCGGCCCGAGGACGTGCCGCCCCTGGCCGAGCACTTCCTGGCCCTGCACGCGCGGCGGCTGGGGGTAGAGGCGCCGGGGCTGCCGCGCGAGCTGGTGCCCGTGCTGGCCGCGTACACGTGGCCGGGCAACGTGCGCGAGCTGGAGAACGTGATCGAGCGGGCGCTGGTGCTCAGCGGCGGCCGCGTGGGCGTGGAGCACCTGCCGCCGCACGTGCGCACGGGCCGCCACCCGTTCCAGGTGCCGGACGACGATGGCGACCTGAGCGTCAAGCGCCGGCTTCCCGCGCTGGAAAAATCGCTCATCGTGCGGGCGCTGGAGCGTTCGCGGGGCAACCGGACGAAGGCGGCGGAGCTGCTGGACCTGTCCGTGCGCGCGCTGTCGTACAAGATCCACGACTACGGCCTGGAGTGAGTGCGTGAGTGCGTGAGTGGGGCGGTTACTCTCGCACTTTCGCACTGCCGTTCAGGGCGTGCCCCTCCGCTGCGCTCCGGGTCGGGCTGCGCGCGCCGTAGGCAACGATACGACTGTTGCCAACGGCGCCGAGCCCGCGGAGGGGCGGGACACGGTACGGCTGTGGCCCGCCCCTCCGCGTTCTCGGCCCTCCGGGCGCGCATCCCTCACGCGACGACAACTGCAACGGCTCCGGACCGCCGTCTTCGCGCAGAATGAGAATGTTTCTACCACGGGCGAGGGGGCCCCCCCCCCCCCCCCCCCGCCC
>NZ_DASURI010000133.1:0-4877 GCF_036280135.1 Longimicrobium sp. | reverse complement strand
CCTGGGACATCGGTCAGCTCCTTCGGCGGATCGGGTGCGGATGGCGCGCTCGGCGGCGCTGAACAGTAGCACGCGCCGGGCTCCGCCGACCAGCATCATCCGCGATTCGATGGGACGGATCTAGCCCAAACGGATCGCAAGCGGCTCGGGGGAGAGCGCCGACAGGAAGTCCCGCGCGTCGAACGCCTGCCCCGCGGTGCGGACGCCGGGCTCGCGGTCCGTCGACCCGAGGAGGCGGATGACGGCCTCCACGACAAGCGGCGCCGTGGTCGCGTAGATGTCCTGCCCGCTCGCGCACGCCCGCCGCTCCACGCCGTCCCGCCGCGCGACGACCTCCACGACGAAGCGCTCCGGCGGGCGGCCATCCGCGTCCGCCTGGGGGCCGGAGCGGAGACCTGAGACGGCGGCCGTCGTCATGAACGACCGGATCCGCGACACGTCCAGGTGCCGCGCGATCGTCACCGTGTCGGCCATGGTGAACTCCTCGGCCACGTCCTGCCGGCCGATGGGCGCCGGAAACGTCCACGCGGACACCGGCGGCGCGTCCGCGCTCAGTTGCAGCCGGCCATCCACGTGCGCGATCCGCAGCCCGCCCCGGCGCTCGCGCGAGACCTGGCCGGCGATCATCGTCCCGGCCGTAGGCACCCAGCCGCTCAGCCCGTACGCCACGCAGACCTCGTCCGCCGACATCCAGTCGCCCATCGCGGCCGTCGCGAGCAGGTCGCCCAGCCCGCCGTAGAAAGCCATAGCGGGGACGATCGTGACGCCACACGCGCGCGCATCGGCGTCGTGGCGCTCGAACGTGTCGAGGTTGGCCTCGATCTCCGCGGCGACGTCCACGTACGGGATTCCCTTCCGCAGCGCCGCCTGGATGACGGGCGAGGCCGTCGTCGCGAACGGGCCGGCGCAGTTGATGACGGCCGCCGCACCCTCCAGGACCGCGTCCAGCGCCGCAGCGTCATCCACCCGGGCGGCGCGGACGGCGATCCCCGGGTACGCCGTCGCCAACACGTTCAGCCGCCCCGCATCCCGGCCCGACAGGATGGGCGTCAGCCCGCGCCGCAGCAGCTCGGCGACGACGAAGCGCCCCGTGTGGCCATAGGCGCCATAGACTGCAACGGCTCGGTTCATCATCCATCCTCTCCAGTGACGATACAGACCTGTCTGTTTCCTTGCAAAGGATGCTACAGATCTGTAGCGTTGTCAAGCAACGTCTCACGGAGGGTGGAGGATCATGGCGGCAGAGGCAGACGGCTCAACGGCGGGCGGACGACCATCGGCGGTGCGCGACCGCATCCTGGCCACCGCGTCGGACCTGTTCTACCGGCACGGCGTGCACGCGGTGGGCGTGGACCTGGTGGTGAAGGAGTCCGGGATCGCCAAGACGAGCCTGTACCGGCACTTCGGCAACAAGGACACGCTGATCGCCGCGTTCCTGCAGGAGGAGGACGCGGACTTCTGGCGCCAGTGGGATGCTGTGGCGGACGAGCACCGCGACGATCCCGCGGCCGAGCTGGAGGCACACCTGGCGTGGATCCAGGCGCGGCTGCGGCGGCCGGGGTACCGCGGCTGTCCGCAGCTCAACGTGGCCGCCGAGTTCCCCGCCCCGGACCATCCCGCGCGTCAGGTGGCCGCGGCGCACAAGGAGGAGATGCGGCGGCGGCTGTCCGACATCGCGGGGCGCATGGGGCTGCCGGAGCCGAAGGACGTCGGCGCGCAGCTGGCACTTGCCCTGGACGGCGCGTTCATGAGCGCGCCGCTGGGCGGTGGCGACCAAATCGCCGCCACGCTCGCGTCGACGGTCCACGCGCTGCTGACCGCCCCCCGCGCGCAAGCCGAATCCAGCTAGAGGTGCTCGGCCTCGCGCCAAACGCGTCATCCCGATACCGGGGCCGGAAAAGCAGTTGTTTCCTGAGGGGCCCTCACGAACTCGACCGCGCTGGATGCGTGCGGCCCCGAAGGCTCTTCCCGCCCTGGCAAGGGCCCAGTCCAGCGGCGGCGTACCTGCCCCGCGGAGGAGATCCTTCGGTCGCGCCCGTAGTCTCGTGAACGGGCAAGTTCTGCGCGGCGCTCCCTCAGGAAATCAAGAGAGTGGACCCTTACGAGGATTAGGATGGGAGGCTGTTGCCAACCTCGCGCCTCGAACGCGTCATCCTGAGGAGCCGCCGCGCGGTCCTGCGCAAAGACCCTGGTGGCGACGAAGGATCTTGCCGGCAAAGCTCTGCCGCTGCCCTCGTGCACGGACGCCGCCCCGAGTTTCGCACACAAGATCCTTCGGTCGCGCCAAAGTACTGCATGCGTTCACGTTACGCGTGGCGCTTCCTCAGGATGACGCTCCTTGGGCTCCGTAA
Organism: Longimicrobium sp.; assembly: GCF_036280135.1. Lineage (GTDB taxonomy): Bacteria > Gemmatimonadota > Gemmatimonadetes > Longimicrobiales > Longimicrobiaceae > Longimicrobium. The sequence continues at coordinate 2,526 of NZ_DASURI010000133.1, read as the reverse complement.
GGATGGGTTAATACGAGAGGCCGACTCCCCGTACGGGAGCCGGCCTCTCGCTTTGACCGGAAATCGCGGAAGGCTCAGCCCTTGGCTTCCACGTGGCGGCCGAAGTTGTCCAGGATGGCCTGCCATCCCTGGCGCTGCATCTCGGCCGGGTTCTCGGACTCCGCGTCGAAGGTCTCGCGGACCAGCACGCCGCCGTCGCGCTCCGTGAACTCCACGCTGACCTCGCGTCCGTCGCTCATCCGGTACTCCAGGGCCTGCCCCGGCACCACGCGGGTGTAGGTGCCGCCGAAGTCGAAGCCCGCGCTGCCGTCCCTGGCCTCCATCCGCGCCGAGAACGAGCCTCCTTCACGGAGGTCGACCGTGCTGGCGGTGGTGTGCCAGCTCTCGTGCGCCGAGTTCCACTGCTTGATGTCCTCGGGGCTGTTCCACGCATCCCACACCTTGCTGCGATCGGCCTTTACGAGGGTTTCGATCGTGATCTTCATCGTTGTCTCCTGGTGAACGTGGTCGGGTGGCTCATCCATGCGTCGAACGAACCCGGCGGATTTCGACATCGCCCTCGCCGGCTTGGGCGGGGAGAAGATATCGCCAACACGGCAGGCTTGCGCGCGGGGCACCGCGGCCCTATATACAACCACATGGTTGTACGTCACTCGCTCAGCGAGGCGGAGATGGACCGCCTGTTCCACGCCCTGGCCGACGCCACGCGGCGGGACATCATCGCGCGCGTCATGGCTGGGGAGCAGGCGTCGGTCTCGGCGCTGGCCGCCCGGTACGCCATGTCGTTCGCGGCGGTGCAAAAGCACGTCGCCGTGCTGGAGGCGGCGGGGCTGGTGACCAAGCAGGCGCAGGGCCGCGAGCGCATCGTGCGCGGCAACCCCGAGCGGATCGCGCATGCGCGTGAGCTGCTCACCCGGCTGGAAGCGTTGTGGAAGGACCGGTTCAGCCAGATCGACGCACTCTTCACCGACACCCCATCCCAGGAGTAAGCCCATGCCCATCACCTCCGTCAACTCCGACGCGAACGCGCTCACCCTCACCATCGTGGGCGACTACACCGTGCCGGTGCAGCGCCTGTGGGACGCGTTCGCCGACCCGCGGCAGCTGGAGCGGTTCTGGGGGCCGGAGACGTGGCCCGCGACCTTCACCCGCCACGACATGGAGGTGGGCGGCTACTCCCAGTACCACATGACGGGGCCGGACGGCAGCACGTCGCACGGCTCGTGGCGCTTTCTGGCCATCGAGCCGGGACGCCGGTTCGAGGTGGAGGACGGCTTCACGGACGAGAACGGCATGCCCAACGACGGCCTGCCGCACATGCGGATGATCTTTACCTTCGAGCCCACCGCCCAGGGCTCGCGGTTCACCGGCGTCACCCACTTCCCGGGCGTCGCGGAGATGCAGCAGTTGCTGGACATGGGGATGCTGGAGGGGATGCAGTCCGCCATGGGCCAGCTGGACGCCGTGCTCGCCGGTCCCGCCCCCGTCAGCTGATCGCGCCGCGTGGGATGTCCGTCGGCGGCTGAGCGGTCGACCGAAGGATCTTGCGTCCAAGGCACGAGGCCGGCTCCCATGCGAGGAGCCGGCCTCATGCTTTGCGTGCAAGATCCTTCGTCGCCGCCACAGCCCGTGCAGCGGGCAGGATCACGCGGCGGCTCCTCAGGATGACGCGTTCCGTTGCGGACGGTGATTCCTGCGGACCATTCGGCCCTTTGCGTCTCCGCCGCCAGCCTCCGGAAAGCGGCCTACCGCCGCAGGTACTCGTCCACGTTGCGGGCGAGCACGTCCAGCGGCACGTTGCCGCCGCGCACCACGGTGTCGTTGAACGCCTTGAGGTCGTATCGCGTGCCCAGCGCGGCCCGCGCCCGCTCGCGCTGCCGGTTGATCTCGCTGTGGCCCACCTTGTAGCCGCACGCCTGCCCCGGCCACGAGCAGTAGCGGTCCACCTCGCTGGCCACCTCCAGCGGGTTGGACCCGTTCACCTCCACGAAGAACCGCACGCCCTGCTCGCGCGTCCACCCCTTGGCGTGCAGGCCCGTGTCCACCACGAGCCGGCAGGCGCGGAACGCGAGCGACTGCAGGTAGCCCAGCCGCCCCACGGGATCGCTGTCGTACGCGCCCAGCTCGTCCGCCAGCTGCTCGGCGTAGAGCGCCCAGCCCTCGGAGTACGCGTTGAACGACAGCATCTGGCGCACCAGCGGCATGTCGTGCGTGTACTCGCCCTGCCAGATGTGGCCGGGGATGGACTCGTGGAACGTCAGGTCCGCCAGGCTGTAGCGGCTGTGCAGGTCCGTCGTCCGCAGGTTGATCCAGAAGCGCCCGGGGATCTTGCCGTCCACGGACCCCGCGCCGCCGTACGCCGCCGGCGCGCCCGGCTCCTCCTCGGGCGGCAGGCGCTTTACCTCCATGTTGGGATCCACGAGCGTGTTGAACGCCCGCGGCATCTGCGCGCGGATCCACGCCAGCCGGTCATCGATGAACCGCAGGATCTCGGCGCGGCCCGCGTCGCCCTCGGCGAACTTGTAG
>NZ_DASURI010000132.1:0-6393 GCF_036280135.1 Longimicrobium sp. | reverse complement strand
GTCCGCCCAACTGTTCGAGCTCTTGCGACCACCTGCCGTACGGGCCACCCATGCTGAGGAACGGTTTTCTCAACCAAAGGATGAACGAGTTGGCCCGTACGGTGGTGAACTTAGCACATCGTCAACACACAAGGATGACGCATCATCTCGGGAGGCGCGGTGGTGTTCGGGGTGGGTTGCGTGAAACGCCGTCGTTTCGTCACCTTTGCGGAAGGTGGACGGTGAACGTGGATCCTTCGACGGCGCAGGGAGGCGGATGACGGACGAGGTGGAGACGACGGTGCTCTGGCGCCCCGTGGGCCGGGCGGAGCTGGCGCTGATCGAGCAGAGCGGATGGACGGCGTTTCCGCCGCGGCTGGAGCACCAGCCGTTCTTCTATCCCGTGGCCAACGAGAACTACGCCGCGCAGATCGCCCGCGACTGGAACACAAAGGACGCCGCCTCCGGTTACACGGGCTTCGTCACGCGCTTTCGCGTGCGCAGCGACCACCTGGCCCGCCACCCGCTGCAGACGGCCGGCGCGCGCGTGCACCAGGAATACTGGATCCCCGCGGAGGAGATGGACGCGTTCAACCAGGCCATCGTGGGCCCCATCGAGGTCGTGGCCGAGTTCCACGGGGAGGGCGCGTGACGCCGGAGATGAAGCGCGCGGCCCGCATCCTGGCCGGCGCGGAACGCGTGCTGGTGAGCAGCGGCGCGGGGATGAGCAAGGAGAGCGGCATCCCCACCTTTCGCGATGCCATGGAAGGGCTGTGGGCCAACTTCGACCCGCAGGCCCTGGCGACGGAAGCCGGCTTTCGCACGAACCCGCGCCGCGTGTGGAGCTGGTACGCGTGGCGCCGCGAGCGCGTGGGCGACGCGCGGCCCAATCCCGGCCACGTCGCCCTCGCGGAGATGGAGTCGCTCATCCCCGGGCTGGTCGTCGTCACGCAGAACGTGGACGGGCTGCACCGCGAGGCAGGATCCACGGACGTGGTGGAGCTGCACGGCAACATCCGCCGCGTAAAGTGCCTGGACCACGGCCACGCGTACGACGGCCCCCTGCCGCCATTCGCGGAGGGCGAGGAGCAGGACCCGCCGCCCTGCCTCGTCTGCGGATCGCCGCTGCGGCCGGACGTGGTGTGGTTTGGCGAGATGCTGCCCGCGGATGCCGTGGAGCGCGCGTGGAACCTGGCGGAGCGCTGCCACGCGTTGCTGCTGATCGGCACCAGCGGCACGGTGTGGCCCGCGGCGGAGCTGCCCCTGGTGGCGCGCCGTCACGGCGGGCTCGTGATCGAGATCAACCCCGAGCCGTCGGAGCTGACGCACGCGGCGGACGTGTTCCTGGAAGGGCCGGCCGGCGTTGTGCTGCCGGAACTGCGGGACGCCGTGCGCGCGGCGCTGGGGTGAGGGGAAGTGCGGGAGTGCGGGGTGCGTGAGGATCGAGAGGGATGGATGGATCGCGCCGGCAGCGGAGCGCCCCCCATCCCCGACCCTTCCCCCACAAACGGCGTGGGGGAAGGGAGAACACCGGCCCTGCACGATGGCAGGCAGTCTTCCGGCCCGCGGACGCGAAACACCGCGCTCTCGCGCGCGAGCCACCTCCCTCCCCCGCGCAGTTTGCGGGGGAGGGTCGGGGAGGGGGGCGCCCGCCCCGCGACGAGTCTCCGCCTCGACTCACGATCCGCATCACCCCCCATCCCGACCGATCCCATTCTCCCGCCAGAGAGCCAGCGATTGCGCGGACGCCTCGCACGGGCCCGCATCCTTCGGTCGGCGCCAGCGGCTTGCGATGCGCGGGGACCGCACGGCGCCTCCCCCAGGAGGTCGCGCATCCGCAACGAAGACGATCCCCCTCCGCGATGCGTGCGGAAGGGGATCGTTCGCTTTCGCACCCGCGCGTCAGACGGCGGCGAGGGGGCGGAGGTTGTGGGCGGTGGTGAGATCGACGCCATCGACGTCCAACCCATCCAGGCTCACGCCGCCCAGGTCCGCCCGCGCCAGCACGACACCGCGCAGCACGGCCCCACCCAGCCGCGCATCCTCCAGCGTGGCCTCCGTGAAGTCCGCGCCGGACAGGTCCGCGCGCTCCAGGTTGGCGCCCGACAGGTTCGCGCGCTGCAGCCGCGCCCGCGGCAGCGTTGCCCCCACCGCGCGCACGCTGGCCAGGTCCGCCGCCTCCAGCACCGCCTCGGTCAGGTCCGCGCCGTCGGCAACGGCGTGGCGCAGGTTGGCGCCGCCGAACCGCGCGCCGGCCGCCCGCGCGCCGCTCAGATTGGCGCGGTGCAGGCTGCTCTCCGTGAAGCGCGCGCCCGTGAGGTTGGCGTTGCGCAGGTTGGCGCGGGTAAAGTCCGCGCCCGTGGCGTCGGCGCCGGCCAGGTCGGCGGACTCCAGGATGGGCGGCGCCTGCGCGCCCGTGCGCAGCGTGTTGGCGTCGCGCAGCAGCGCGCGCGTGAGCACGGCGCGGGTGAAGTCCGCGTCCTGCATGCACGCGCCGCGCAGGTCCGCGCCGGACAGGTTGGCGGCCACGAAGCGCGCCTGGGCCAGCTCCGCGCCCGACAGGTTCACCCCCGCCAGGTTGGCCCCCTCCAGCACGGCGCCCCGCAGGTCCGCCCGGGACAGGTCCACGCCGGCCAGCGGCAGCCCCGTCAGGTCCAGCCCCGACAGGTTGGTGCCCGCCAGCGACCCGCTGCCCGCGTCCAGCCGCCGCTGCACCTCGTCGCGCGTGAGCGACGGCCGCGCGGGCGCGCCTCGCGAGCCTCCGTTGATGGCGTCGAGGATGCGATCGAGCATTTGCATGTGGGCCTCCCGTCCGGTGCTGGGGGCGCCGCCAGGGGATGGCGGCCTGGAAAGACCGGCGACCGCCATGCGCGCCCGCCGCCATTCACATCCGTTGTTCGCAGCACGCATCGTTCCGCCCGCCGGGGCGGACCCTCCGCATCCTCCCGCTCGCCGCGCGACACCGGGAGGCCATCGCGAAAAAAGCTGTACATCCATTACTACACGCGCCGGACGGAATGCGGAAGGGGAGCATCCGCCGTGGACGCTCCCCCTTGCCGATCCTCCGAGCCGCCCGTCGCGCTTACGACTCGAGCGTGGCTTCCATGGTGATGTCCACGCCGGCCAGCGCCTGCGACACGGGGCAGCCCTTCTTGGTGCCCTCGGCGATGGTCTGGAACGTGGCGTCGTCCAGGCCCGGCACCGTGGCGCGAACGCGCAGGTGCATGGTGGTGATCTTGAAGCCCTCGCCCACCTTGGCCACGGTGCAGGCGGCGTCGGTGTGCACGCGCGTGGCCGTGGTGCCGTTGTTCTCCAGCCCCACCGACAGCGCCATGCTGAAGCACGCCGCCTCGGCCGCGGCCAGCAGCTCCTCGGGGTTGGTGCCGCCCTGGTCGCCGAACCGCGAGCCGAACGAGTACGCGCCGCTGATGACGCCGCTCTCGCCCTGGAAGCTCCCCTTGCCCCCCTGCAGCCCGCCTTCCCACGTCGCGCTCGCGTTGCGTGTAGGCATCTCCGCCCCTCCTGTCCCTGGTTGGCCGATTTCCGGTTCGATGTCGATGCACCGGACCTTTCCGCGCGACAAGGTACGTGGAAGGTCGCCGGGGGGCCAGACGGGGCGGATGACGGGAGGACGATGGGACGGATGGACGGAACGGCGGGTCGTGCACGGAAAGGAGGATCGACGCGCGGGCGGAGCGCCCCCCATCCCCTGCCCTTCCCCCATAAACAGAATGGGGGAAGGGGGATCGGATACCGCGCACGAAGGCAGGAGTCTGCCGGCCCGCCGAGGCGCCCCTGCCTGCTGCCCAACTTCATGGAAGGACCGCTTTCTCCCCTCTCCGCGAGGAACGAGCGGGGAGGGGCTGGGGGAGGGGCGGGTTGCTGCCGGCGCGATCCCTCCCTTCCGAAGCGACCTTTTCCCTCCTCCCCTACGCCACCATCACGGGCTCGCGGGCGCCCTGGCGAGGCACCTCGTCCTCGTCGAAGGCGGTACCGTCGGCGGCTTTGCGGCTCAGTTCGCCCAGCCACACGGGCGCGTGCTCGGAGTGCGCGTCGTACAGGCCGCGCAGCGTCTCCAGCAGCGCCTCCAGCGCCCGCTCGCGACGGTCCGGCGGCAGGTCGCGCACCAGCGAGCCCAGCGCCGCCGCGATCCCGTCCACCGTGAGACCCGCGCCCAGGTTGTCGTGCTCGCGGTGCAGCCAGTCGAACAGCTTGCGCCGGCTCTTTTGATACGGCATGCCGCCGTTCAGGAACTTGTCCAGGCCGCTGGGGCTCATCCCCACCTGTCGCGCCACGGACCGTAGCGACGTGGCCTGCACCCGGATGGTCACCGCCTCGCGCAGGCGGTCGATGGACGTTTGCGGACGATCACTCATCGCGCCTCCTCTTGCTTTGCAATTAGAAGACAAAGTAGACGTGCCACATATCTACTTTGTCTGCTTTATTTGCACAAGCCCTTATTTTTAGCGCACGCTGGCCGGTGATGAGCGGTCGACTTCTGGTGTAGACTGGCGTTCACTTTACGCTTAGAATAGGCCGGAACGCTGGACACCTGTCCCGGCGTGTCCATGGGCCCTCACAAATTCCGACGAACCTCACCGGAGGCATTGCCATGACCGCGAGACGCCGTCCCGGCCGTCCACGCAACGCCGACTTTACCGCGCCGCTCACCATCCCGGGCGGCGCCGTCGCGGGGGCGGACCTGGTGCGCGAGCTGCCGGCGGAGGTGTCGCTGTCGGTGTGGCAAACGCTGCGCAGCGTGCTGCTGTGGGCCGCGGAGGATCCCGGCCTGCGCGGCGACCTGTTCGAGCCGTGCGCCATGACCGAGTGGGAAACGGAGCTGCTGGAGAACGACTGGGACGCCGACGTGCGCTGCCCCCTGGCCGTGCTGGTGGGCCAGCTGGGGCGCCAGGGTGATGCGTCGGCCGAGACCATCGCGCACGCCTGCCTGTCCGTGACGGACTGGGCGCTGGAGCACGGCTACGTGGCCACGGCGCTCGCCTACGCCGAGGCCGCCGCCCTCTCCTGGCCCCAGCATCCGCGCTACGCCTGGCTCGCGGGCAGGCTCATGCGCGCGCACGGCCGGCCACGCGAGGCGGAGGCGTGGCTCAAGCGTGCGGAACGAGCCGCAAACCGGCTGGCGGACTGGGAAGGACGGACGCTTTCCCTCAACAGCCTGGGCAATCTCTACTACGGGATGGGCAATTACTCCCAGGCCGCCAAGATGCACCGGGACGCACTCAAGGTGGCGCGTCGTCATCGCCTCCGGAAGCGTGAAGGCGAGATCCTGCACGACCTGTTCGTGGCTACGTGGTACATGGGTTACGCGGAGGAGGCGGAACAGTACGCACGCGCGGCCCTGGAAGTGTACAAGGACGGGCACCCCCGACTCGCGACTCTGGCGCATGACGTCGCGTTCTCGTGGGTCGCCGAGGGCTACTATGGCCGGGCGCTGACCGTTCTCCAGGGACTCGAGCGATACTTCGAACTCCCCAGCGAGCGCATCCGTGTGCTTGCCTCCATCGCCCGCGCCGCCGGGGGATGCAATGCGACGGAAATGTTCTCGTCTGCCGCGAAAGAAATCTGGACGCTGGCGGACCGGCAGGACGCAGGGCAGGGCGTAGCCGCGGCACTTGTTGAGCTCGCGCGGGGAGCTACAAGCCTGGCCAAGTGGGACATCGCGGAAGAAGCGCTGCTGAAGGCAAGAGAGGTGGCCGTGCTTCGGTCCGAGGAGGACGTGGTGGCGGAGGCGGATGATGCGCTCAGTGCCGTGAGCGCGCACCGGGCCGCGGCACCTGCCCGGAGCACGCTCGATACGGTTCCATCACAGCGTCTGGATACACTCGCGAACGGATTGGTCGTCACTCTGCGGGCCACCGCCGTTCCCGTGGCCGCCTAGACGAATGGGGCTCAATTACCGGATCCGATCATATTCCCGCCCCGCTGAGTACCGCCTGAGGTGCTGTCGCCGGCGGTCCCGGACGTGAGCGGTTCGCCTCCGTCTTGGGGGCTGGTGTTGCCGGAGCCGAGCATCCCCGGGCCCGTCGTGTCACCGCCCGCGTAGTTCCCGGAGCCGGTGGTGTTTCCGCCGTTGAAGAGGGGAGCGGGCTGGTCGCGGTGGGGCGTATCGGTGGGAGAGGCGGTGCAGCCGGCGGCAAGGACGAGCGCAGCGGCCAACGCGGACAGACGCAACTGCTTCATGGGGGCATCTCCAATGGATGGAAGGGGAACCGGAACGCTGACCCGGCGGAGAAAGGTTCGCGTCCCAATTCCGGACGTGCCAACGCCAAAATTACGGGAGATGACCGGCCCCCAGCCGCCGCCCCCCACGAGCGATCCCATCATCCGGCGCAAGGTGCTCGTGATGGAGCCGGACCTGATGGCGCTGTTCCACGGCGTGGGCGAGCCGTGGGA
>NZ_DASURI010000131.1:0-3988 GCF_036280135.1 Longimicrobium sp. | reverse complement strand
AAGCCGCTGAGCGTGTGCAGGTCGCGGCCCTCCTTGAGGTAGAACGCGGCCGTGCCCTCCGTGAACGGCTCCAGCACGCCGCCGTAGCGGCTCTTGGGGCGAAGGGCGCCCTTGGCCATCACCGAGCGCAGGCCGTGCTCCAGCGTGAACAGCCGCAGCACCTTGCTGGTCTCGCTGTAGGGAAAGGCCTGCAGCACCAGCGACCGCGTGCTCACCAGCGCCATGGGCCGCTCCCCCGCCCCGCCGTCAGGCCGGCGTGGGCGCCGTGGGCGGACGCCGCCGCAGGGCGAACCACACGCCCGCCGCCAGCACCAGCCCCGCCGCGATGCCGCCGGCCAGCCGCGGGTCCACGGGCGAGCCGCGGTGCGCGGGATTGCGGACGGAGATCGTGCGCCCGGGCGCCAGCGCCGTGCCGGTGTAGCGCAGGAACTGCTCGCCCTCCGCCTCGAACGGCTCGCCCGTGGGCAGCCCCTCCACCTCCACGCCCGGCGCGGGCTGGCGCACGTAGACGGCCAGCGTGTCCGTGCGGCGGGAAAGCGGCAGGTTGAGCGTCCCCGTCCGCGCCGGGAGCCGGTAGCGGAAGAAGAAGTCGCGGCCGCCGGGCGTAAGGGGGACGATGGCGCGCACCTCGTCGCCCATCAGCACCAGGTCCTGCGGCTTCTCACGGTCCGCCACCTCCGAGACGCCGGGCTCCTCCGTCTCGAAGTCCGTGGCGCCGCGGGGCATGGCCATCCCGAACGCGGGCCGTCCCTCCGGGCCCACGACCGTGCGCCCCGTGGGGTTCTGCACGCGCACCACCTCCGCCACCTCCCACCCGCCGCGCTGGCCGGGGATGACGATCACGTCGCGCCGGCTCACGCGCAGCGAATCCAGGGCCGTCCGGGCGGACGTCGTGTCGTAGACGACCACCTGGTACCCCGTGCCCGGCTCGCCGGGGTGCAGCGCGGGGCCAAAGTAGCGGACGCCGTCCACCATGGCGGTGGCGAAAAAGACGGTAAAGCCGGCGGCCGTGTCGGCGCGGGGGACGTCGAAGCGAAAGTTGCCCTGCGCGTCGGCCCGGCCCGTGGCGATCATGCCGGAGGTGTCGGTGGCCACGCGGTGCAGCTCCACGGCCACGTTGGGCACGGCTCCACCGGCGCGGACGACGCGTCCGTTGAGCGTGGACTGCGCGGCGGCGGGGGCGAACGGCGCGAGGATCCCCGCCACGAGGGCGAGGAGCGCGAGCAAGCGCGGGAACGGGCGGCGCGCGGAAAGGCGCGCCGCCCGCGTGCGCTGGACGAAATCGGTCACGGGTTGAAGCGTCCCAGGTCTTCGGGGTCCAGCTTGCGGAGGTATTCCTTGAGCTGCTCCGGGCTCAGGCCCGGCTGCGGTCCCGACGCCTCCTCGCCGCTGCCGGGATCCGGAAAGGCCGTCTCTCCGGGGCCGGGCACCTCGATGGAGGCGTTGGTGAGCAGGTCGTCGGTCGTGAACAGGTCGGCGCGCGTGCGCAGCGCGATGGCGATGCTGTCCGACGGCCGCGCGTCGATGGTGAACATCTCGTCGCCGCGGGTGATCACCAGCTCGGCGAAGTAGGTGTTGTCGTGCACCCGGGTGATGAGCACGCGGGTGAGCGTGCCCCCCAGCCCCCGGATGAGCAGGGGAAACAGGTCGTGCGTGAGCGGGCGCGGAAACTTCATTCCCGCCAGCTCCATGGCGATGGCGCTGGCCTCCGCCGGGCCGATCCAGATGGGCAGCACGCGGCTGCCGCCGTCCTCCTGCAGGATGACGACGGGCGACTTGGTGTTCTGGTCGAGCCCCAGGCTCTGCACGCGTACTTTGATCATGGCCCTTCGTGTTGCCGGCGGCGGTGTGCGAACGGGCTCCGCAAGGCCAGCAGGTTGCGGGCCGCCGCGCGGCTGTGTGCATCGTGCGGGGCGAGGGTGCGACAAACCTCGTGCACCAGCGCCGCACCCGAGGAGCGCCCCCTCCGCTCGCCAGGGCTCGCACCTCCCCCCAAAGGCCATGGGGGAGGTTGATCTTCATCCGGAACGGGACAGTTCGCGCCGGCAGCTGCCCGCCCCTCTCCCGGCCTCTCCCCGAGGAGAGAGGAAACCCGATCGCGGGCTCCGAGATCCTGCCGTGTAGCGGAGTGTGTTTCGCCCGCCGAGGGCCCCCTCCCCCCGGCCCCCTGCCCCCGCTCCGCGGGGGAGGGGGAGAACCCGGTTCGTGCATGGATCCGGCTCCGCGCGCTGAACCCTCCCGCTCGCCAACCCCTCCCCCGAAGTTGGGGGAGGGGTCGACCGCCGTTGCGAGGAACGAGCAAAAAGGCGGTCGGGGGAGAGGGCCCCCCGTCGCGCAGCGACGGGAATCCTCGATCCCGCGTCACCCCACCATCATCCCTCCGCCACTGAACTCCCTGCCCCCCACGCGGAAGCTCGTCGAAGTCTACACCCTCTCCCGCGCAGTTTGCGGGAGAGGGTGCGAGCGACAGCGAGCGGGTGAGGGCCCCGGGTGAGGGCCCCCTCAGCCCGCCGCGCTCTTCAGGTCGTCCACGCGGTTGGTGAGCTCCCAGGGGAACAGCTGCAGCGAGCGACCGTTCCCTGTTACCTCCGGGTGCCGCCCAAAGTGCCCGTACGCCGCCGTGGGCTTGTAGATGGGGTTGTTGAGCCCCAGCGCCTCGATGATGGACAGCGGGCGGAAGTCGAACACCTGCCCCACGGCCCGCTCGATGGCCTCGTCGTCCGCCGTGCCCGTGCCGAACGTGTCGATGCGGATGGACACCGGCTCCGCCACGCCGATGGCGTACGCCAGCTGGATCTCGCAGCGCTCCGCCAGCCCGGCCGCCACCACGTTCTTGGCCGCCCACCGCGCCGCGTACGCCGCGGACCGGTCCACCTTCGTCGGGTCCTTGCCGCTGAAGGCCCCGCCGCCGTGGCGGCCCATGCCGCCGTACGTGTCCACGATGATCTTGCGCCCCGTGAGCCCCGCGTCGCCGTGCGGCCCGCCGATGACGAACCGGCCCGTGGGGTTCACGTGGATGATGCACGAGTCCGCGTCGAACAGCCCCTCGGGCATGGCCGGCACGATCACGTGCTCGATGACCTCCGCGCGGATCTGCTCGGCGGTGGCCTCGGGATCGTGCTGCGTGCTCACCACCACCGTGTCCACGCGCGACGGCCGGCCATCCTCGTACTCCACCGTCACCTGCGTCTTTCCGTCCGGCCGCAGGAAGCCCAGCTTGCCGTCCTTGCGCACCTCCGCCAGCCGCTTGCTCACGCGGTGCGCCAGCAGGATGGGCATGGGCATGAGCTCGTCGTTCTCGCGCGTGGCGTAGCCGAACATCATCCCCTGGTCGCCGGCGCCGCCCGTGTTCACCCCCATGGCGATGTCGGGCGACTGCTGGTCGATGGTCGTCATCACCGCGCAGGTGTTGCCGTCGATGCCGTACTGCGCGTCGGTGTAGCCGATGCCCTTGAGCGTGCCGCGGACGATGGACGGGATGTCCACGTACGTGCTGGTGGTGATCTCGCCCGCCACGACGGCCACGCCCGTGGTCACGAGCGTCTCGCACGCCACGCGCCCCGTGGGGTCCGCCTCCAGGATGGCGTCCAGGACGGCGTCGGAGATCTGGTCGGCGATCTTGTCCGGGTGTCCCTCGGTGACGGACTCCGAGGTAAAGAGCTGGCGGCGTGCCACGTGAACGGTGCCTCGCTGCTTGGGTTTTTTCGTTGGATTCCGGGCCGGAATCGGAGCCGGCAACCTAAGCGCTCAGTCCGCGGCCGACAAGTTCCACGACCCGTTGAACTTGCCCAGGTCCAGCACCTTGCCCAGGCGCTCCGTGAGCCCCGCGATCACGATCTCCGCCGTGGGCGCGGCGAGGGCCTCGGCGGCCGCCTGGGCGGCGTCCTCGCGGCTCACGGCGCGGATGACCTTCTTGATCTCGGCTAGGGACGACGGGGCCACGGAGAGCGAGTCCGCCCCCATGCCGATGAGGAGGAAGGCGCCCAGC
>NZ_DASURI010000130.1:0-5757 GCF_036280135.1 Longimicrobium sp. | reverse complement strand
GGAGGGGGCTCTCGGCGGGCGGCAGATCGCCCGCCTTCGCCAGCGTGGACCTGGAGCCCGCGTAGACGGGGCGCTCGCGCGGAGTTCACCCCTCTGCCTGAATCCCTCCCTCGCGATCCGCCGTTATCACCTGCTCGATGATCGCGTGACGTGGAAGGATTGTGTGTGGGCATGCCTGAATACCGGATGATCTCCGGATGTGCCCCGATCTGCCTGCTTGTCCCGCCGCGCGACACACACGAGTTTACGGGCCGGACCTTCGCGTCCAGCCATCCCCACCCGACGCACCACCCAATGAGCGACACCGCCACGCCGCCCGCCTCCACCGACGACGCCCGCATCGGCGCGGCGCTGGACGCGTGGAAGCGCAAGCTGCTGGACCTGACCAAGCGCAACCGGGCGCTCAACTTCCGCGTGACGCGTGCGTCCACCGTCGCGGTGGTCGACGAGCAGCCGGCCGAGGTCTTCCGCCGACTGTACCTGGCCGAGAAGCCCATGCGCTTCCGCGCCGCCGAGCCCCCCGCGTCACCGGCCGACAGAACGCCTCCCGCCTCCGCGATCCGCGCGTCGGATGCATCGGCCACGACGGCGGATACGGCAGCTTCGGCCGAGTCGGCACCCGCGTCATCCGTCTCGACTGCTGCGCCGGTGCAGGGGGATGTGTTCGCGCTGCCGCCGCTCCCCCCGTCGGCGGAAGGGCCGGATGCGCCCGCGGAGATCGTTCGCCCCGCCGGTCGCGGCTTCCCGGTGCCCGGATCGGCAGCGGCGGATACGAGCGCGAGCGCATCCGCCGTCATCACGTCCGGTGAATCCGCCGACGCCGCATCCGCCGAGGTCGCGGAATCCGCCGCATCCACGGAATCCGCATCCGCCGGATCCGCATCGCCGGAAAGCGCGCCGAATGCGCCTGCATCGGCCGAGGGGGAATTCGCATCCGCCGGGCCCGCTCCGTTGGCGACGGGGGCGGACGAGGGGATGAACGGGTTCGACGACGACCTGGACGAGGAGATCGGCGCGGCGGCGTTCGCGCCGTACGAGGTGGCGTCGCTGGCGGAAAAGCACCGCGACGACGTGCTGCAGACCACGTCGCCGCTGGAAAAGCTGGACGTGCAGCTGCGACGCATCGACGAGCAGGCGCGGGAGGCGCGCGAAGAGCAGGGCGTCAACACGCTCTTTCTCGCGCTGGGCATGCTGCACTACACGGAGGCCAAGGACAGCGAGCAGGTGTTCCGCGCGCCGCTCGTGCTGCTGCCCGTGGCCCTGGCCCGCGCGTCGGCCGGCGCGGGATACACGCTGTCGGCCACGGACGACGACTACCTCGTCAACCCGGCGCTGGCGGAGTACCTCAAGCGCACCGTTGGCGTCTCCCTGCCCGAGATGCCCGATCCGTCCGCCATCCCCGACGACTACGACCTGCAGCAGTTCCTGTCCGCCGTCACCGGGGCCATCCAGGCGCAGGCGGACTGGAAGGTGACGACGGAGATCTACCTGGGCCTGTTCGCCTTCCAGAAGTTCGCGATGTACAAGGACCTGGACGGCAACGGCGGCGCGTTCGGGGCGCACCGGCTCATCCGCCAGCTCGTCACGCGCAAGGGCGGCCAGCTCGCCGCCCTGCCGGACGACGTGCGCGAGATGGACCTGGACGAGGCGTTCCCTCCCGAGGCCACCGCGCAGGTGGTGGACGCGGATTCCAGCCAGCTGCGCGCCATCGCCGCCGTGAGCCGCGGTCACGACCTGGTGCTGGAGGGCCCGCCGGGGACGGGAAAGTCGCAGACCATCACCAACCTCATCGCGCAGGCGCTGTACGCGGGCCAGTCCGTGCTCTTTGTCGCGGAAAAGATGGCCGCGCTCTCCGTGGTCCACGAGCGCCTGGTCCGCGCCGGGCTGGGCGACTTTTGCCTGGAGATGCACAGCACCAAGGCCAACAAGCGCGCCGTGGTCAAGGAGATCGCGCGCTCGCTGGATGCCTCGCTCCAGCAGCCCAAACCCGGCGAGAGCGTGGGCGATCGGCTTCCCGGCGTGCGCCACACGCTGACGGAATATGCCGAGGCCGTGCACACGCCGTACGGCGCCGCCGGGTTCACGCCGTATCGCGGCTACGGCGAGCTGATGGCCCTGCGCGAGGCGCCGCGCGTCAAGCTGGAGCGGCCCATCGACGCCGTCACCCGCGCGCAGTTCGACGAGGCCGTGCGCGGGCTGGAGGACCTCGCGAAGGCCGCCGCCGAGACGGGCGACGTGCGCAATCACCCGTGGCGCGACAGCGCCCGCACGCTCTGGTCGGAGGACGACCTGGACGTGGCCGGCGACCTTGTCCGCGACCTGCGCGAGCGCCTGGCCGAGACGGCGCGCCACGCGGAAACCGTGCAGGCCGCCTTTCGCCTGCCGCCCCTGCGCACCTTCGCGGACGTGGACACGGCCGTGCGCATCGCGGCCGTCCTGGCCCGGTCGCCCGGCGCGCCGCTGGGCGTGCTGACGAGCGACGCATGGACGGCGCCGCCCCCACAGGCGCTGGAGCTCATTGAGCGCGGCAGGCAGGTGAGCGGGCTGGACCGTCGCATCGGCCACTGGTTCACGAAGGACGTGTTCCAGCAGGAGCACACGGCCGACGCGCAGTTCATCGAGGAAAAGGAGAGCAGCCCGTTCCGCTTCCTGAACTTTCTCAGCGGGCGGTACCGCGCCGTCAAGCGGCGGTGGATGGGGTACCGCCAGCCGTCGTACACGGGCTCGCTGCTGGAGCAGGCCGCGGAGATGCGCCGCGCGGACGAGCTGCGCCGCGAGCGCGAGGCGCTGGCCGCGGCGGACGGGGCCGGGCGCGAGCTCTTCGGCGGGCTGTGGCAGGGCGAGCGCTCCGACTGGGACGCGCTGGACGGCTACGTGAAGTGGGTGGTGGAGTTCCGCTGCCTGTGCGTGCAGCACCAGGTCGCGGACGAGACGGCTGCCCTGGCCGCGCAGCCCGCGCCGGACGTGTCGATGGCCGAGTCGCTCCGCACGTCCGCCGAGGGCGCGGCGCGGGCGCTGGACGGGCTGCGCGCGCTGGCGCAGTGGCCGGATTCGTATCTCCAGGACAAACCGCTGGCGGAGATCGCGGACCGCGCGTCGGCGCTTGAGGCCAGCCTGCGGACGGCGCCGCGCTGGGCCGCGTTCGAGATCGTCCGGGCGCGCGTGGCGGACGGCGCCGGCGGCGAGCTGCTGGCGCCCGCGTTCGCCGGCGAGGTGACGTTCGACGACCTGCCGCGCGCCTTTCGCCGGGCGTTTCACCAGAAGTGGGTGAGCGCGGCCGTGCAGGAGCGCGTGCCCCTGCGCCAGTTCGCCACGCTCTCGCACGAGCAGCGCGTGGCCGAGTTCCGCGCGCTGGACCAGGCCGTCTTGGCCGAGAACCGCGACACGCTCATCGGCCGGCTGCGCGACGCCGTCCAGGCGCGGCTGCGCGAGCCCGCAGCCAGCGCCGCGATGCCCTTCCTGCAGACGCAGATGGCCCGCGAGCGGCGCCACGCCCCCCTGCGGCGCACGCTGCAGCAGTCCGGCGCCGCCATCCGCGCCATCAAGCCGTGCTTCATGATGAGCCCCCTTACCGTGGCGCAGCTGCTGGACGGTGGCAGCCCGTCGTTCGACGTGGTCATCTTCGACGAGGCCAGCCAGCTGCCGTCCGAGGATGCCGTGGGCGCCATCGTCCGCGGGCAGCGGCTGGTCGTCGTGGGCGATCCCAAGCAGCTGCCGCCCACCAACTTCTTCAGCGTGATGAGCGGCCAGGCCGCCGCGGAGCTGGCGGAGGACGGTACTCCGCTGGTGGAAGACAGCGAGAGCGTGCTGGAGGAGTTCATGGGCGCGGGCGTGCCGAAAACTCGTCTGCGCTGGCACTACCGCAGCACGCACGAGTCGCTCATCACCTTCAGCAACGTGAGCTTCTACGAGGCGGACCTCCACACCTTTCCTAGCGTGGAGACGGCCAGCCACGCCGCGGGCCTCGTCTTTGAGCACGTGGCGGACGGCGTGTACGAGGGCAAGGGCCTCAACCTGGTCGAGGCGCGGCGCGTAGTGGACGCCGTGCTCCGGCACGCCCGCGAGCACCCGGACGTGAGCCTGGGCGTGGGCACCTTCAACCTGCGCCAGCAGCTGGCCATCCAGAACGAGCTGGAGCTGCGCCGCCGGCAGGACCCGTCGCTGGAGCCGTTCTTTGGCCGCGACCACGCGGAGCCGTTCTTTGTCAAGAACCTGGAGAACATCCAGGGCGACGAGCGCGACGTCATCTTCCTCAGCGTCACGTATGCCAAGGCGCGCGACGGGCGGCTGCGCTACAACTTTGGCCCCATCAACGGCGAGAACGGCTGGCGGCGGCTCAACGTGCTCACGACGCGCGCCCGCAGGCGGATGGTGGTCTTCTCGTCGATGAAGGGCGACGACATCAACCCCGCGTCCGCCACGTCGCGCGGGCCGCAGCTGCTGCGCGAGTTCCTGCTCTTCGCCGAGCGCGGGCAACTGCAGAGCGCCACGGCGACGGCCGCGGCGGACGCGGAATCGCTCTTCGAGCAGCAGGTGATGGAGGAGCTCACGCGGCGCGGCGTGCGCGTGCAGCCGCAGGTGGGCGCGGCCGGCTACCGCATCGACATGGCCGTGGTGGACGACGAGATGCCGGGCCGGTTCGTCTGCGGCATCGAGTGCGACGGCGTGGCCTACCACAGCAGCGAGACGGCGCGGGATCGCGATCGCCTGCGGCAGCAGGTGCTGGAGGCGCGCGGATGGCAGATCCACCGCGTGTGGTCCACGGACTGGTTCAAGGACCGCGACGGGCAGATCGACCGGCTGATGCGGCTGATCGAGGCCTCGCGCGTCCATGCCCGCGACGAGGCCGCCGCCCGCGCCGCCGCCGACGAGGCCCGCCGCCGCGACGAAGCCGATCGCGCCCAGCGTCAGGCCGACGCCCTCGCATCTGCTCCGCCGTCGCCGGATGCGCCGATTCCGGCCGATCCGGCGGATTCCGCCCCGTCCGCCGAGCCCGCGGTGGCCGAATCCGCCCTGTCCACCGCGCCTGCGCCGGAGTCCGTCGCGGCGGAGGTGCCGATGCCGCAGGCCGTGCCCTACCGCATGGCCGACACGGCGACGACGTTCGCGGGCACGGACATTCTCGCCGCGCCGCAGTCGCTGCTGCTCAACGCGTTGCGGGCGGTGGTGGATGCCGAGGCGCCGCTGCACGTGGACGACGTGGCGACGCGCGTGGCTGCCATGTGGGGCCTCACGCGGACGGGATCGCGCATCGAGTCGCGGATCGCGCAGGCGGTGGATGCGGCACAGGCGCAGGGCATCCTGGAGCGCCGCGGCGAGTTCGTGCACGCGCCGGACGGCGCTGTCTCGGTCCGCTCGCGGCGCGACGTGCGCATCCCGGCGGAGCGCATTGCGCCGGAGGAGTACCGCGAGGCGGCCGTGCAGCTCCTTCGCGCCGCGCAGGACGGCTTGCCGCGCAAGGAGCTTACGGCGCAGGTGCGCGCGCTGCTGGGCTTCAGCCGCACGGGCGCGCGGCTGGAGGAGGCCATCGGCGCCGCGCTCGACGCCCTCCTGGCCGACGGCACCTGCGGCGAGGCCAGCACCGGCATCCGCCTGCGCGCCGCCGACGTAGGGCAGTGCACTTGAGGTGAACGGAGTAAGACGTTAGCTTTGGCGTAGCGATTCGGCCCTTCTATTCGCGAACGGTCAGGTTCCCGCCTGGCTCAAGCCTCTCCGGAGGCTAGCGGAAGCGGGGCCGATTGCTTTTGTGGTGCCCCC